>JANQTO010000288.1 GCA_030731685.1 Nonlabens sp. | reverse complement strand
AACGTATTTGTTCCTGTTGTACCAAAACCAGCAGCTGGTGCAGTAACTATTACCGTATTAAATTTTTGGAAGTCAAAGAAGAAAGCATCTTGACGTTGTCCAGCAAAAACTCTCATACCATTAGTAAGAGTTGTAGAACCACCTATGTCCACACTACCTACGGCATTATTCGTATTAATAGTACTGTTAAGGCCTGTAGTTCCTGGAGCATAAGGTCCGAAGAAATACATTTTAGAACCTTGACGTAGTGCTTGAATTACTAAATCCTCAGTAACTGCTGCTGCGCCGCCGTCAGAACCGGTGTTGTCAATGTTAATTTCGATAAGCGTGTTTTCGTCAAATTGTGTACTAGCGTTAGCTGCTGGCAATGTGACTACAAATGTTGTTGCAGCTGCATTTTCACCTTCAAAGGCGTAAAAGTCTGCAATGTCGGCAGGTGTTTGAGCTACCGCTGGAGCGTCTGTGTGGTCAGCTGCGATAAGTACCGTTGCAAGAGTTGCAGCAGCAGCTAAGCTAGACCAAAGGGCAATTTTTTTCATTTTCATTTTGTTTAAAAGTTATATACACCAAACTTACGTAGATAAGCTAGGCACGGTTTAAACAAAATAGTTAAAAGATTGTTAAGCACTGTTAATCAATTGCTTAATTTTAAAAAATCATTGCTCTAACCATTCTTTAAACGCCTTTACACGTTCTCTACTCACTATAAGGTCATAATTATTGAAATTGTCTACTTTAATAATAATTCTTGAGTTTACGTAAGATACCATGTCTTTAATCGCATCTATATTTATAATAGCCTGTCTAGAGATACGAAAGAATTTTTTAGGGTCTAGTTCCTTTTCTAATTCCTCTAGGTTTGTATCCAGCAAATAACTGCGCCCGTTTGCTAGATTTAAATAACTACCCTTGTTTTCAGAAAAAAACAGGCATATCTCGTCGGTTGTGAATAGTTTAATGTGGTCGCCTACTTTAGATGTGTATCGTCTTTTATAACCTCTATCTATAGGATTGCCCAATAACTTTGCTATGTCTTTAAAATCTATGGTGGTTTGGGGTGTTTCGCTTTCGCGAAAGCGAACTTTAAACTTTTCTACTGCATTTGACAACTCCTCTTTATCTATGGGCTTTAACAGATAATCTATACTATTGAGCTTAAAAGCCTGTAGTGCATACTCGTCATATGCCGTGGTAAATATAATGGCACTTTTCACGGAAACTTGGTCAAAGATTTCAAAGGATAGACCATCACTCAACTGTATATCTAAAAATATAAGGTCTGGCGCATCATTATTCAATAAGTACTCTACAGACTCGTGTACGGAGTGTAACATGGTTTTCACAGGTAAGTCCAGCGCCTCAAGCATACGCGCTAAGCGTCGCGCTGCAGGCTTCTCGTCTTCGATTATTAGTGCTTCTATCATCTTAAGATTCTTTATCGAGTATTTCTTGAATCTTGCGCTCTTCCCAGTCCTTAGTGATAAAAGGGTTCCATGAGAATGTGGCTGCAGCATGAGATACCACGCCTATTCCCCAGCCGAAGGTTGTAAATAAAAACCAAGGTTGGCGTAGTTCGTTCTGGTAATAATTAAATGCCATAAGCGCTAGGTTCACGAGTATATAGACAAATAGGTGCGTATAAAAGCCTCGTAATTCTCCTACACGTTCTTTGGCTCTTTTGTAACGGTCTTGATAACTTTCTTGTGTGTTCATGGTCTTAAAATTTAGGGTCGTTCATCAATGTTTCTATTTTGTTCTGTTCCCAGCGTCTACCCAGCACGATGTTGGAATTTGATACTTTGAGGTATTGAAACAAGAGACTTATGCTCATACCTGCGAGTGGAAATAAAACCCAAGGAAAGCTCGTCGTAAAATAATTCACGATACCTAAGAGGCTTATGATTATTATGGTTTTAATGATGTTGTGGTAGAACTCTTTAAGGTCTGCAACCTGTTGTCTGGCCTGTACTACCTTCATTTCTTGTATTGTGGTCATCGTATTGTTATTTAGGTTAGGTTTCAAATCGGTTTCTAATAGTAAGGGAACGCTCACTTTAAAATGGCTGCCTGTTTTTTCTATATTCATTTTACGGTCGCTAAGTAAGGCATAGCGTTGTGCTATATTTTGCAGTCCTACTCCGCTAGAATTATGAACGACATTTTTAGCTTGCAGGTTATTTTCCACGACCAGCGTATTGTTCTTTTCATAGATGCGCAATTGTAATGGTTTTGAGGTACTCACTACATTGTGCTTTACAGCATTTTCAATGAGCAGTTGCAGGGACAGTGGCACAACTTTCAAAGAAGTATTTGCAGCTTGTTGCGGAATGGAAACCTCCATACTATCTTCAAAACGCATTTTGAGCAAATTCACATAGGTACGTGCAAAGTCCAGCTCTTCATCTACAGAGACCAGTGACTTATTGCGTTGTTCGAGAACATATCTATATACCTTAGAAAGTGACGTGGTAAAAGTGACTGCGGCATCTGGATTTTCTTCTATGAGCGAAACGAGCACATTGAGGCTATTAAACAGAAAATGCGGGTCTAGCTGACTTTTTAATGCATCAAACTGTGCTGTTGCACTAGTCGCAATGACGCGTTGTTCCTGTACCTTACGGGTTTGAAGTTCTTTGTAAAAATAAACAGCGTGAAAAGATACGGCTACTATCATGGTGATTATGATACCTCCTATGTATAGCTCCTTATGCTGGCGCTCAATAAAAAAATCCCAAGAGTTACCGTAAAACCCCATGGATGTAATGGCCTGAAGCATAAACAAACATAGCACCGTAAGTGCAACAGACCCGAAAGCCCCAAGCAAAAACCTATATGTAGGCTGCTCGCTCCACGTGTAAAAACGGTCTATATATTTGAAAAACCAACTGTTTACCGCCGTAAGCGTAAAAGCAAACATAAAATTGATGGCAAGCGTAACAAGCTCTGCACCCGGCACAAAGACATTATCCTGATACCAGAAATTAATAACACTTATAAAAAAAGCAATTATAAGGGATATGGTAAAGACTCTAAAGAGTTGATTAGGTTTCATAGATATATGTTCGTTGTTTTAAAAATAGTTTTTATTTTAGAACACCACAAAGATGACGCATGTTCGTGCATTTGAAAAATAAGAAAAACCCAGTTGTTGATTTGTTTATCTCAACTGTAATTTGAGAGGTTTTATCTTTTAATGCATGGTAATTATTAAAACTGTATTTTTATGTAATGGAGGTAACTTTTGAAAAAGAACGGGTAAATAACTTTACAGATGCGGTATTTGCCATAGCAATGACTCTTCTTATACTGGAAGTTCCCATACCTAATTACAAATCGTTACAAGCGCTGGGATTTTTAGGTGCATTGAATTCGATTTACTTAGACCTTTTAGGCTACGTAGTCAGTTTTCTGGTTACCGGACTTTACTGGAATGCTCACATGAAATTTTCTCGATACATTACCTCGTACTCTGAGCGACTTTTTAGGGCAAATTTATTGTTGCTTTTATTTATAGTCCTTATCCCCTTTTCTACAGGTTTGTTCTTTAAAAACTTCAGTTTTGGCCCTTTTATATGGTACGCGGGTAATTTAACT
>JANQTO010000287.1 GCA_030731685.1 Nonlabens sp. | reverse complement strand
TGTAGTTCCTACATAACCTATAATTTCTCCACGTTTGACACGCTGCCCTACTTTTACATTGTATGGGTTTGTACTGCGCAAGTGTGCATAGAGCGAGGTATAACCAAATCCGTGATTTATGCGTATATGGTTTCCATAACCTGAGCTGTTAGCGTCTGCTCGCTCAACCACACCATCACCTGTTGCAAAAACTGGTGTTCCTCGCGGTGCGGTAAAATCCATACCGTAATGAAATTTGCGGACTTTATTAAAAGGGTCTGTACGATAACCATAACCACTGGCCATGCGTGTTAAATCTTGATTTCGCACAGGTTGTATAGCAGGAATTGCTGCAAGCAGCTTTTCCTTATCGGCTGCTAAAACTGCGATTTCGTCTAGCGATTCTGACTGTATGGCGATACGCTTTTTGAGTCGGTCTACTTCCTTTTTAAGTGCGATTACTTTTTCAGAATTGTCAAATCCTTCAAATTCATCATAACGGTTTACACCGCCAAAACCTGCCATTCGCTCATCTGCACTTATAGGCACGGCATCAAAGTAAATCCGATAAATAGTATTATCACGACGCTCAATGTCCTCAAGAATCATCTTCATTTTATTCAAATCGCGATTTGCAGTTTCCAGTTCTATCTCTAAAAACTCACGCTCGCGACGCTCCTTGCGCACTGCCGGCGAGTCATAAAACTGACTCACAGCATAATAAGAGAGCACCCCGAAAAAGGCACTTGCCAGTATGAACATCCCCAAATTACGGAAGGTATTGCGACGACGGCGCTCTACTTTCTTATAGGAAAGCGTTTCAGAATCATAGTAGTACTTAACCTTTGACATACGTTTTAAAATACTATTTTTGCTAGCGTTATAGGTAGCCTGTTAGGTGCAGGTTTGATGGTGTTTTGTTCGCTTTCGCGAAAGCGGACTTCCCTACAAACAACCAGTAACGCACACAAATGTAGAAAATTATATTTAATCGCTTTTGAGCAGACCCATGAATTCAAAACAGATACGCCAAACATACCTCGATTTCTTTAAACAAAAACAGCACGATATTGTGGCCAGTGCGCCCATGGTTATTAAAAATGACCCGACGCTTATGTTCACAAACGCTGGTATGAATCAGTTTAAGGAATATTTCTTAGGAATCAACGAGCCTAAACACAACCGCGTTGCCGATTCCCAAAAATGCCTGCGTGTGAGCGGTAAACACAACGACCTGGAAGAAGTGGGCGTTGATACCTATCACCACACCATGTTTGAGATGCTGGGAAACTGGAGTTTTGGCGATTATTTTAAAAAGGATGCTATAAACTGGGCTTGGGAACTGCTGACCGAAGTTTATGGTATCGATAAAGACATATTATATGTAACTATTTTTGAAGGTGATGATAGCGAAGGTCTAGCACGTGATACAGAAGCTTACGAATACTGGAAACAATTTGTGCCTGAGGACCGTATTCTTAACGGTAACAAAAAAGACAACTTCTGGGAAATGGGCGACCAGGGACCTTGTGGACCATGTTCTGAAATTCACGTAGATATACGAACCGCCGAGGAAAAAGCAGCCGTTCCAGGAGCAAGCCTGGTAAACAATGACCATCCACAAGTAGTAGAAATATGGAACCTTGTTTTCATGCAATTTAATCGACTGGCAAACGGCTCTTTACAACCACTACCAGCACAGCATGTAGATACAGGTATGGGATTCGAGCGACTGGCCATGGTTTTACAAGGCGTGCGTTCAAACTATGATACCGACGTTTTTATGCCGATTATACGCGAGATAGAAACAATTACAGGTCACAGCTATAAAAAGACAGAGCAAGAAGATATCGCCTTGCGCGTAATTGCTGACCACGTACGTGCCGTCTCCTTCTCGATTGCCGACGGGCAATTGCCTAGCAATACCGGTGCAGGTTACGTGATACGTCGCATTCTAAGACGAGCGATACGTTATGGTTTTACTTATTTAGATACCAAAGAGCCGTTTATCTACAAACTGGTAGATACGCTCGCAAACCAAATGGGTGAAGCATTTCCTGAACTTAAAAGTCAAAAGAACCTAATAATCAACGTGATACGCGAAGAAGAGCAATCTTTTTTACGCACGCTAGACCAAGGCTTGCTCCTGCTGGATAGCATGATTAATAACGTAAAAGCCAGCGGTAACGATACCGTTCAAGGAACAAAAGCTTTTGAGCTTTATGACACCTATGGATTCCCTATAGATTTAACCGCACTTATACTACGTGAAAAAGGACTAAAACTGGATGAAGCAGGTTTTGACGAAGCGATGCAAGAGCAAAAAAATCGTTCCCGTGCAGCTAGCGAAACTACGACCAGCGACTGGACAGAATTACGAAGTGATGACAGCCAAGAGTTTATAGGTTACGATATGCTTGAGGCAAACGTGAACATTACTCGTTACCGTAAGGTTACTACAAAGAAAGACGGCGATTTATATCAGCTTGTGTTTAATATGACGCCATTTTATGGAGAAAGCGGTGGACAAACTGGTGATAAGGGTTATATCGAGTGCCAGAGCGGTGACACAGTTTATATTATAGATACCAAAAAAGAAAACGGACAAACAGTTCACTTAACAAAACAACTACCCAGCGAATTAAAAAGCAAGGTAAAGTTAAAAGTTGATGCCGCACAGCGAGCACGAACCTCAAGCAACCACAGTGCCACGCACCTATTGCACCAGGCATTGCGTAAGGTGCTCGGAGAACATGTAGAGCAAAAAGGAAGCATGGTGCGCAGCGCATCGTTGCGATTTGACTTTTCGCACTTTGCAAAACTTACTGATGAGCAACTGACTGAGGTTGAACAATTTGTAAACGCACGTATAAGCGAACAATTACCGCTTGAAGAAAATCGTAATAATACGCACGCAGCCGCGGTTGCTGATGGTGCTATCGGACTTTTTGGAGAGAAATACGGTGATGTGGTGCGTACAATAAAATTTGGTAGCAGCTATGAACTTTGTGGTGGAACGCATGTAAAAAACACTGCTGACATATGGCATTTTAAAATTACTAGCGAAGCAGCCGTAGCAGCAGGTATAAGACGTATTGAAGCCATTACAAGCGATGCGGTAAAAGACTTTTACAAACAACAGGACCTAGAACTAGAAGCTGTAAAGGCTGTTTTAAAATCGGGCAACAAACCACCTGCCGACTCTATACTTGCACTTCAAGAAGAAAACAGCGCACTTAAAAAAGAACTAGAGCAGCTCCAAAAAGCAAAAGCTGGCGACCTAAAAGGCGATTTAATAGCGAGCGTTCAAGCAATTAACGGTGTGAATTTCATCGCCACACAAACCGACCTTGATGCAAAAAGCGTGAAGGAACTTGCTTTTGACATCGAGCGTGAAGTGGAACACCTCTTCATGATTATAGGTGCAAGTGATGGCGACAAAGCAACTCTCACTGTTATTTTGGGCAAAGACGTTATAGAATCTAAAGGTCTTAATGCAGGTAACATCGTTCGGGAGCTGGGCAAGCACATTAACGGCGGCGGCGGCGGGCAACCGCACTTTGCAACTGCTGGCGGTAAAAACCCTGACGGGATTCCAGCTGCGCTGGAAGCTGCTAAGGAG
>JANQTO010000286.1 GCA_030731685.1 Nonlabens sp. | reverse complement strand
CTACGGTTGCGATAGCGTCTACTACTTCTACATTCTTAATGACTTTACCAAATACGTTATATTTCATGTCTAGTGAAGGAGTTGCTTTGTGCATAATAAAAAACTGGCTACCATTTGTATTAGGTCCAGCATTTGCCATAGAAAGTACCCCAGGTGCATCGTGTTTTAAATCTTCACGTACCTCTTGTGGAAATTTATATCCTATATCGCCAGCACCTGTTCCGGTTTTGTCTCCACCTTGAATCATGAAGTTCTCAATAACCCGGTGAAATATAAGACCATTGTAAAATGGCTTTTTCTTGTATTCTTTGCCCATTAAAGGATGATTTCCTTCGGCAAGTGCTACAAAGTTTGCAACAGTCATAGGTGCATCTTCATAAAAAAGTTCAGCGACCATGGTTCCTTTACTTGTAACAATCTCTGCATAGATACCGTCCTCAAGATCTGGATATTTATTTTTTTGTGTAAACGACACCAATACTAGAACGGCTAGTAGGAGCGGAGCAACTATTTTTTTCATAACTTGAAAATTAAACGATTTTTAATATTAAATAAGGCTGTATAAAGTAGATGTTCCATACATTTATCTTTTTACAGCCTTACAGTATAACATAGAATGGTACTTAGCAATAAATATTCCTAAAATACACAATCCATTGTTTATTATTCTTTTGGACTCATTTCCAGTTCAAAAATAAGGTCGGCATTAGGTGGGATTACATTACCACCGCCTTGCTCACCATAAGCAAGTGCACTTGGTATAAAAGCAATAATCTTATCACCATAACCCATGTTAAGAACTGCATCTTTAAAACCAGGTATCATTTGCATTTCGTCACTTATTTGTAATGGCTTAAAACCGTAACCACCAGCAGCGTCCATTGCAGGGTCAAATTTCCCATATGCAGTGGTCGCTTCTTTATCGTTAGAACCGAATAGTGTTCCATCTTCTAGATAACCGCTATACATAAGACCTACGATATCTCCACTTTTAGGTTTCTCACCAGAGCCCTTTTTGATAACGTGTATGCTTACTCCACTAGGTAATGATGTAGCCATCGATTTCATAGCCATCATTTGTGGTTGTTTAGCAGCTGCAGCCTTTTTCATCATTGCTTCTTTTTCGGCAACCATTTTGTCAAATGCCGCAACACCATCGTTGAATGCTTTCACAGCATCCCATTTTTTTGCAGCGTCACCTTTACGTATAATGGTGATTTTTTTCATGATCATATCCTCAACAGGCTTTTGACCATTTACAGGTGTGTTTACTATAGAATCTACCACTTGAACATTCATAAGTACTTTACCAAAAACGTTGTACTGCATGTCTAGCTGTGCATTTTCTTTATGCATAATGAAGAACTGGCTACCATTTGTGTCAGGTCCAGCGTTTGCCATAGAAAGTACACCTGGAGCGTCATGCTTAAGGTCGACGCTTACTTCTTGTGGGAATTTGTAACCTATGTCACCAGAACCTGTTCCTGTGATGTCGCCTCCTTGAATCATGAAATCTGGAATCACACGGTGAAAAATAAGACCGTTATAAAATGGCTTTCCTTTAAGGGAATCTGCAACCTTTGGGTGTTTTCCTTCGGCTAGTGCGACAAAATTTCCTACAGTCATAGGTGCTTTGTCATAATACAACTCAGCAACCATAGTTCCTTTAGTTGTTTCAATTTCGGCATAGATACCGTCTTTCAGGTCAGGATATTTGTCTTGACATGACGTTGCTGTAATGATAACAGCGAGTAATAAAAGTAATTGATGTACTTTTTTCATTGGGTGTAATTATTTAATTGTTGTTATTTATGTTCACTATTGCTTTTAGCGCGTTGAATTTAAGGTTCGTTGCGCTGGGGTAAATCGTTTCCTCGCTTTCGCGAAAGCGTACTATCTATAGCCCTACTGCTCAAATTTATGCCCAGTAATTTTACGCTACTCTTAAATGGTATGTTTGTACCTATGCGGTCCTCGTCGCCATAATAACCGTAGCCCATATATGACGGGTAGTAAACCATGAGTTCTTCACCTACTTTCATCATTTTTAAGGTCTCGCGCATGCCTCTAAAGATGCCATATTCTTGTTCCATGCTTTTTGTAATGGGAGAAAGTTCATCCATGTAATAAATAGTATCACCCTTTAGGGATACCACATCGTACTCAAAAGTCACCTCGTCGCCAAATCGCGGTTTTGCGCTGGCAGAATCTACCTTTGTTACATATGCATAGTAAAAACCGAAGGTAGAACGCTCAAACGGATATCCTTCCTTTGCAATTACTGCTTCAATGGCCTTTTCTTCGGCAGCATAAAGCTTGCGGTTGTTCTCCACACTTATTTTTGTGGTAGATGAGCTGTTATTAGTAATGGGACGACGCGGCTCAACCTGACGACAACTACTCAAAATAAGCAGTAAAAGCAAGCTATATTGCGGTAGCGTTAAGGTCGTTTTCATAGAGCGGCAAGATACTAATTAATTTTTTTATGGTGTCCACAATATTGTCGTCAGAGCGACCGCCAGCTGCATTTTTATGACCACCGCCATTCCAGTGCTCACGAGCCATAAGGTTTACGTCAAAGGTGCCCTTAGAACGCAATGATGTCTTCAAAATACCTTCGTCTTTATTCTCAATGAATATTTGGGCAAACACCACATTTTCAAGGCTCAAAGCATAGTTGACAAAACCTTCAGTATCGCCTTTTTGGAAACCATTATCGTCCAGTTCCTGTTGAGATATGGTAATGTAAGCCGTGCGGTATTGTGGCAGTACAACCAAGTTTGATAGGGCAACTGCAAGTAGCTTGAGTCTAGACAAGTTGTTTGCGTCAAATAGGTTTCTATTGATTTGCTCACCGTTTGCTCCAGCATCAACAAGACTTGCTGCAACTCTCAACGTTGTGCTCGTGCAAGAACGGTATTTAAAGTTACCGGTGTCGGTAACGATACCTGTATATAATGCTGTAGCTATTTGTGGCGTTATGTGGTCTTTTTGTTCAAGCATTTCTAGGAAATGATACACCATCTGACACGTTGAGCTCATGCCAGTATCGCTATAGGTGTAGGTGGCAAAATCGTCTGGTTGCTCGTGGTGGTCTATCATCACAAAGGTCGCATCGCTTGCAGCGAGAACAGTTTCCATATCACCAGCACGTTTAAAGGAGTTGTGGTCTAGGATAAAAATAAGTTGAGCGTCCTTAATAATGTTATTAGCGGCATCTACGTTTTTATCGTAGATAAGAATGTCTTCCGTAAAATCCATCCATTTTAAAAACTGCGGAAAATCATTTGGTGCAATTATGGTTGCATCGTGACCTGCATTTTTAAGATATCCATAAAGTCCTGTCGTGGAGCCTATTGCATCACCATCTGGTCCTTTATGTGGTACGATTACTATTTTTTGCGGAGTATCGAGTAGCGCTTTTAACGACGCGATTTGTGTACTGTTCATAAGCTGCAAAAGTACGGATAAACGTTTCTAAATCTTAAGTTCCAAAACTCAAATTCCAAATCTAAAATCCCAGATTTCAGATTTCAAGCTCCAAAACTTCGTTTGTCACTTATTTCGTGACATAGGGAATAATCTATTAGAGACTACGAACTTCCTTCTA
>JANQTO010000285.1 GCA_030731685.1 Nonlabens sp. | reverse complement strand
CACTTGCGCTTCTATGGCACTAATACGTTCCTTCTGCTTGTTGACTAGTTTTGCATACTGCTTTTTCTCCCATTCTGGCCCAAGTAGTCTGTTTGTGACAAATACCTTAAATGCATGATATATAAATAGGAGTAGCCACACAAACAGTACCCAAACCCACCATTGTACCTTTAAGAACCTAGGCGGTTCTCCTTTCATGAGCAGCTGGCTTATGATTACTAAACCTATAGCTCCTACCACAAAAACGATAAGATGTGTAAACAAGCCCCGTTTTTCTTTAATGCGACGTTGTGCATTTTCAAAAAGCTCGCGCTGTTCATTATCTAACACCGCTGCATCTTTCTTTTTACCAAACATAAACCGTATTTTTAAACTCAAATTTACGGCTTATTTTATGCGCCACAATCACAGTATTACATGAATAACCAGTTTCCTATCCTCGACCAGTATACGTATTTAAATACGGCAAATCACGGACTCATATCGCAGGATTTGGTTGATTATAGAATCGGTTTGCTAGAAACTATGCGCGATACGGCGAGTCTTTTCACAAACAAGCGTAATATATTCATTGACAGCGTGCGCAATACCATAGCACAATTCATAGACGCAAATCCTGAAAACACGGCTGTGATTCCTAATTTTTCAACTGGATTCAATATTCTTATAAATGATATAGACCGTACTAAAACTTTTTTGCTACTCGAGGGCGATTACCCGTCTGTAAACTGGCCTGTAGAGACACGTGGTTTCAGTTGCCAATATGCCGCTATTGACGAGCATTTGGAGGATAATATAGCTACAGCATTTAAAAAGCAAGTACCAGATTTCTTCTGCTTTTCTATCGTGCAATATATTTCTGGAATTAAAATAAATCTTGATTTTATTAAAGAATTAAAAGCGCAATATCCGCAAGTGATATTTATTGCAGACGGTACACAGTACGTGGGTTGTGAGGTGTTCCGCTTTCGCGAAAGCGGACTAGATATACTCTTAGCTAGTTGTTATAAATGGCTGCATGCTGGAGACGGAAATGGTTTTATTTGTGTTAAAGATGATGTTGCGGAACATATCAAGCCGCAAACGATAGGTTTTAGAAGCACACGCAATGTGATGGATGCCAGTCCTACATTTATAAGCCGGTTTGAGCCTGGACACCAGGATATGCTTGCTTTTGGCTCTTTACAGTTTGCCATGGATAAGGCATCGGAAACAGGTCTGCAAACCATCAAAGAGTTGACTGAAAACCTTGCGCTACCAGCACGTATGGCGCTAATAAGCCGCAGCTTGCTAGACGATGCTGTCGTAAAGCGCGATGTGCATTCTCCTATATTTAATATCAAGGGTAATAAGGAATTATATGGGCGCTTGCTGGAAAATAATATCGTAACCTCGTTGCGTGGTGATGGAATACGGGTAAGTTTTTCACATTTAAATACCGCGGCAGACCTTGATAAAATACTACATGTGCTAGATTTGTAAGTTATGAAGGTTAATCTAAGCTTGTTGGTTTTGAGTTTATGTTTTTTAGGTTTTGCACAAAATCCAAACGACTGTGTGAATTCTATACTTATATGCGGTTCTACGGCTATAGGCATCACGCCTAGCGGTGTAGGCGTTAACGAGTTTGCAAACGGTATAAACACGCCGCCTATTTGCTATGATTTCAATGGGCCGCAGGCGTGGTTTCGCGTTTCGTTTGATGCACCTGGAACTTTCACATTTGATTTAGTTCCCGACGTTACAAATGCCGATTATGATTTTGCCATTTTTGGACCTAATACGACTTGCGATAATCTAGGCCAAGCAATACGGTGTTCCAGTACAAACCCCGGTGCAGCTGGAGTAAGTGGCAATACCGGTTTAAACAGCACGTCGACTGACGTGAATGAAGGTCCAGGCCCACAAGGTGACGGTTACTTGCAGCAACTTACAGTTCAGGCAGGAGAAACATATTTCATTTTGGTAGGGCTTGCACAGGGAACAGGCGGCTTTACTTTTAATAATGGTGGCACAGCAATGTTGCGCCCAGCGGCATTTGCTGGTGTGGTAGATGATTTTGACGTTTGTGATGAGCTGGGAACCGTTGATGGAATTACTGCGCTGGATTTATCGTTTTTAGACGCTCAAATTTTAGGAACGCAGCCTAGTGTGCAGTTGACCTATCACACATCGTTAAATGACGCAAACATAGGCAGCAATCCCATTACATTTCCATTTACAAACACCGTTAATCCGACTCGTTTTTATGCAAGAGTGCTACGTACAGATTCTGAATGTTTTGCTATTGAGGAATTTACGGTAGACGTGGACGATACTCCTGTAAACAATGACCTAGACGACACCATCATATGTTCTGAAAATCCTACAGAATCTTTTGATTTTGATACGGTAATAAACGATTACATAGCGAATGCTGCAATGCGCCAAATCACCTATCACAACAGCCTACCAGATGCGCAAAATGGTTCAAACCCACAATCAAGCACATTTACTGCTACTCGAACACCACAAGATGTATTCATAAGTGTGGTTGACCCTGCAGGTGTGCAATGTTCCTTCGTTGCAAATACATCGTTGTATGTCGCGCAACCACCGCAAGTTATTGTTCCTAATCCTGTAATCGTTTGTGATTTGCTAAATGATGGCACTGAAAATATAGACCTTACTGCAAGTAATAGCGATATTGTAAGCGGTCTTCCCACAAATGCTTACACGTTTAGTTACTACGAGACTCCTGCTGATCGTTCATCGCAGGTAAATGCACTGCAAAGTACCTACACCTTAGCCCTAAGCTCTCAATTAATTTACGTTTTGGTTGTTGACAATGCGACAGGTTGTGCTAGCGAGACCACACTGCAATTAATGCTCACTCGCATTCCTGTACTTGCTCAACAAGATGCGATTATCGTTTGTCTCAATGCAACCACTCCATACACCATAGGAGTTCCCGCAGGTTTCTCAAGTTATTTGTGGAATACTGGTGAGACGACCGCAAGTATCGAAATTACTACGCCAGGCGATTACACGGTCACGGTCACAAATGCTGCTGGTTGCGAAGAAAGCACGATTATTACTGCGCTACCTTCAGACGTTGCGATAATAACCGATATTATCGTAAATGATTTTAACAGAGGCAATAACAGTGCAACAGCTGTAGTCACCGGACCAGGCGACTATGAATATTCCATAGACGGATTTAACTATCAAGACGACCCGACATTTCTTAATTTAATGGATGTGTATTACACGCTGAGAGTGCGCGATAAAAATGGTTGTGGAACAGTCAGGCAAGATTTTGTTGTACTGGACTACCCACAATTTTTCACGCCGAATAATGATGGTTTCAATGATTTTTGGAAAATTGATGGTCTAGAAACTTTAGAAAATCCGCAATTGTTTATTTTTGACAGATTCGGCAAGTTATTAAAACAATCCAGCCCGCTAGGTCCTGGTTTTGACGGCACCTATAACGGCGCGCCTTTACCGTCAAGTACTTATTGGTTTACGTTAACGGTAACAGGTAGACGAGATATCTCGGGTTATTTTGCTTTAAAACGTTAAGATTTTGATAGTGTTCGCTTTCGCGAAAGCATCTCAAAATAAAGAGACTATTAATTTATAATAGCGTT
>JANQTO010000284.1:1718-15348 GCA_030731685.1 Nonlabens sp. | reverse complement strand
ATCTAAATTGTTGATTAGTAAAATTGAAATCATTACAACTGCCGCCGTAGAATACTTTATGTTATGGAACATTAGTTTGATGGATTAGTAGCTCCATTTAAGGATGAGAGTACACTAGCAAATCATATGAAATCCATTCTAGTAAATGAAAAGTTACGAACAGCATTTGTCCAGCAATCTTTTGATTTACTAATGAAAAATTATACTATTGAAAAAACTGCACAATCATTCAAGACCCTTTTGGAAGAAATCTTATAAATATTGATCAATACCTTTAGGCGACTTGATGATTTTACGTTCCTCCGTCAGTAGTTCTATTTGCTGGTTTGCAGGAACAGAGCTTTTATCTTGCTCAAAATGGTAGATGTGGTAAGCAATTCCTTTATGTTTTAATCGCTTGCCTGAAATACCATTATTTACAAGACGTTGTATCATCTCGCTATCTTCCATGCCCCAACCCGTCATTTCTTCATTATACCCATTAATCGCTATAAAGTCAGCTTTCCAAAAAGAAACATTGCAACCGCGTAGCTTTCTGGAACGTTTTATTTCTTTTTGTGCTCGATTTGCGAGTAGGGGAATACGCAACGTACGGTTGCGTTTTTTGATGCCTTTAGAAAAATAATGGAATCGTATTTGTTTTCCCTTGAAAAGGGTTTTAAGCTTTGATTCTTGAATATTAACACGGCTGCCGTAGAGGAACGTTTTATTTTCTAATAGCGATAAATGATCGCTAACAAATGCTGGATGCATGATAATATCGCCGTCTATCTCTATAATGTAATCACCAGTTGCTTTTGCAATGGCCTTGTTCATAATGCTCGTTTTGCGATTGCCATTATCATCTTGCCACACATGAATAAGCGGTACTGGAAAATCTTTTTGAAAAGATTCAATGAGGTCTGTTGTTGCTCTGGAAGAGCCATCGTCAGCTATCACGACTTCGTCTGGTAGTACCGTCTGTATTTTAACGCTCAATAAAAGCAACTCTAAAGCCTCAGGCCAGTTGTATGTAGAAGCGACTAGACTTGTTTTAAAAGGCATGTATTTTAAATTTGAGGTGACAAGTAATTACAAATGTAAATAATAAGCAACTAATTCCAGATGTGAACAAGATACCACAAACAATATAAATAATATAATGCATATAGTGTGCGAGAACTATCGTAGTTTTGAAACATGAAATTGGTTACCGTTACGTCTTATAAGAATGCGACTGGTGCAATAGAGCAAGCGCTTGAAAATTTTCAACATTCAGGAACTGTTCTTTATCAAGGCCGCAATGTTGTTAAAATATTACAGGTAGGTAAGGAGCGTATGAATATTAAACGATTTAGAAAACCTAATTTACTAAACCAATTCGTATATCGTTTTCTAAGAAAATCTAAAGCACATCGCTCCTTTGAATACGCACAGCGATTACAAGAAAACGGTGTTGGGACGCCATATCCTGTTGCATACTGTGAGCAATTTACAACTCTAGGCCTGAGCTATAGTTATTACTTTTCTCAACAGGTAGACTGTGATTTTACCTTTCGTGCGCTTATTCATGACGATACTATTGAAAACCGTGAAGAGATTTTAAAACAATATGTGGCCTTCGTTTTTCATATGCACGAAAAAGGTATTTATTTTTTGGACAACTCACCTGGAAATACCTTAATAACTATAAAAGGCACATCGTATGAGTTTCGACTCGTAGACTTAAATCGAATGAAATTTTACGATATTCCTTACATAGATAGACTCCGAAATTTTGAAAGGCTTGCTCCTGTAAAATGGATTTATGACATTATGGGTGCAGAGTACGCTAGATTATCAGGAACTAATCCAGAAGAAGCGATTATACTTATGTGGAAATTCGTTGAAAATTTTCAAGAACGATTTCACAAGAAACGTGAATTAAAAAATAAATTAAAAGGTGTTTTTGGCTTAAAGCCAAAGGTGTAACTAAGAAATACCTCTACGTAGTAACCATAATTTGATATACCTCATAAAGATAACATAGCTGCGCAGGTATGCAATAGTAAAACCTACGAAGCCATCTAAGAAACCCAGTTGCAGGAAGTAATGTTTTATAAATCCCCAAATGGGCTTAACGACCATATGGTACGCTGTAATGCGACCTACTTTATCATCAAAATCCATTGCTTGCAAGCCTGCATAACGCTGCAGTTTATGCATGTAGGAATCTATATCAATATATTTATAGTGCAGGAACTTGTTTTTCAGAGAACCTACCTTACCATTTGCAATAATTTCAGAATGCACATGCTTGTCAGCATATAAGCATTTATCCCTGTGAAATAATCTAATGACCTTGTCGTTTTTCCAGCCGCTGTAACGCACTTGCTTGCCCATGAAAAAATTGCGCCTTCCTATCCAGTAGCCTACTTCTTCAACATTTTTAAGATTGGGCACAATAGCTAGTATTTCTTCTCTAAGTACTGGTGTTACTCGCTCATCTGCATCTACAAGTAGAATCCATTCATTTGCTGCTTGCGGTATGGCCCAGTTTTTTTGAGAAGCACTGTGCTCGTAATCTCTGGTAAGTAACTTGGTAATGTAGGGTTGTGCCTTAGCAACGGTATCGTCTGTACTATTGCTGTCCACAAGTATAATTTCATCACAGAAGCTCACACTCTTCAAAACTTCAACGATATTATGAGATTCATTATATGCAGGTATGATAGCAGTTAAAGGCACTTTGAACATATGTTGTAGGGTTCTGTTATAGCAAGTATACCGCAAAAATAAACTTGTAAAGCATAATAAGCGCACTTATTGTTAAATTTGTATAAATTAAGCGCAAACCATTCTTATGATTAAGAATCCATCCATTTCTGTAGTGATAAGTACGTATAATTCAATTCCTTGGTTGGAAAAGACGCTATGGAGCTACGAGCATCAGGTTTTTAGGGAATTTGAAATCATTATTGCCGACGATGGTTCTGACGATAAAACAGCAGCTTTCATAGCAAATTACAATAAACAGAGTGCAAAAAAAATCATTCACGTCTGGCACGAAGACGATGGATTTCAAAAAACTAAAATTCTAAATAAAGCCCTAAAACAATGTACGGCGCCCTATGTCGTTATGACTGACGGTGATTGCATCGCTCGTGAAGATTTCCTACAAATACACTACGAGCGCAGGGAAGCTGGCTATTTTTTATCTGGTGGCTATTACAAACTCCCGTTAGAGCTGTCTGAAATTATTACCCAGGATGACATCGCTACGCAGCGTTGTTTTGACATCAAATGGTTGCGTGAGCGCGGCTTGCCAGTAAATTATAAAAACCAAAAACTAACCAATAACTTTGTCCAAGCCGTAGTTATGGAGAAGCTCACGCCTACCACCGCAAGCTGGAACGGTCATAATGCCAGCGGCTGGTTAAAAGATATTATTGCAGTAAATGGTTTTGACGAGCGCATGAAATATGGTGGCGAAGACCGTGAGCTAGGCGAGCGACTTATCAATTACGGTATCAAGTCTAAGCAAATACGGTATAGCGCGATTTGTCTTCACCTAGACCACGCACGTGGTTATATGAATAAGGATGCGCAGTTAGTAAATGATGATATAAGGAAGAATACCAAAACGCAAAAAACGGTTTTCACGCCGCACGGTCTTGAAAAAAGGATTAATAATTAGTAATGTTCCCTTAAAAAAAGTGATAATTTAGGCAGCATCTTTACAGCGGTCAGTTTTTTATAGAGGGCTGCAGCATTTTTTTTCATGTTTTTGTAATCGCGGTCAGCATATAATGCCGGTTCATAGTCGCGCAAATGAACGGCGATGTGTTTTGTGTCATCTTCTCCGGCATTCCACGCTTCTTTTACAATCCAGGGGCTGAAAATAGAAAATGTAGGAATATTAAGCGCCTTGGCCATATTAATCGCGCCTCCTTCGTTCCCTATAATGGTTGTACAATGTGATAGCACACTTAAAAAATCGCGAATACTGCTAGGATAGTGGTCGATGAAAATGTGCTTTTTTGTAGCTTCATTACATAAGTCATATATCGCAAGGGCTTGCTCTTTTTGCGATGGTATGTAGTTGAATAAAACCTGGGTTTTAGTTGTTTTAACAGTAAAATCAAGCAGTTGAGCCATGATTTCCGCGGGTAGTGTCTTTGAATTTTCAGACCCCAGTACGCCTATCATCGTAATAGGTTTATTGAGATTTAAGGCAGCGTTTTCTAACCATTTGCGAGCATTCAAATGTTCTTTGTCGCTTAAATAAATGGCGGGTTGCAGGTTCCAGTCTGGTTTTATATCCAGCAATGTTGTGAGTATAAGCCTGGACCAGAGAGATGTACCCTTGAAGTCTATTTTAAAGTCAGGTTTGTTTTTTACTGATTTAGTGTAAACCAGCGGTGCAAACCATTTTTTATAGCCTAATTTTTGTTTAGCTCTTGTTAAAAAACACAGCAGTGCGCTACTGTTTTTACCATAAGCATCTATAATGATATCGTAATTTTCGTGTGTCAGCTTTCGCGAAAGCGAAATAATACCACCTATCGTTTCCATGTCCTGCTTTTTAACAGGTATTATGGTTTCTATGGATGGATGACCTTTTACTAAAGCAACTGCAGGCGCGGTAATTACATAATCTACCAGCGCCAGCGGATTTGCTATTTTAAGCTGGTCGGCGATTATAGTACTTGTAAGCACATCTCCCAGCATTTGATATTGAATGATTAAAATGCGCACTACACGGCAACATTGTACTCGCGCAAGGCATCATTAAGCGATGTTTTCTTATTAGTACTTTCTTTGCGAGTACCTATAATTAAAGCGCAAGGAACATTGTAGGTTCCAGCGGCAAACTGCTTTGCATAACTTCCAGGAATTACAACGGAGCGTGCCGGTACGTATCCTTTATATTCTTTAGGCTCATCACCAGTCACATCAATAATTTTTGTAGATGCGGTTAGTACAACATTTGCACCCAGAACAGCTTCGGTCTCGACACGTATACCTTCTACAACAATGCATCGAGAACCTATAAAAGCATTATCTTCTATAACTACGGGCGCAGCTTGAAGTGGTTCTAACACACCACCTATGCCCACGCCGCCACTTAAGTGAACGTTTTTCCCTATTTGTGCGCAGCTACCTACAGTTGCCCAAGTGTCTACCATGGTTCCCTCATCTACATAGGCACCTATATTTACATAACTAGGCATTAAAATCACTCCTTTAGAGATATATGCACCGTGACGGGCAACAGCGTGAGGAACAACGCGTATTCCTTTAGCTGCGTATCCTGTTTTTAGCGGTATCTTATCATGAAACTCAAGTGGTCCACATGCTAAAGTTTCCATTTTTTGAATAGGGAAATAAAGAACTACCGCCTTTTTTATCCATTCATTTACTTGCCAACCGTCGCCAGTAGGCTCAGCAACTCTAAGAGTTCCCAAGTCGAGTAAATTTACTACCTCGCGTATTGCGTCTTGGGTAACTGGATTTTCTAATTGGGAGCGGTCATCCCATGCATTTTCGATAATGTTTCTAAGTTGTTCCAATGGAAATAATTTTTAACAAAGATAATTGCAAAATGTGTGATTATTCAAACCGAAAACTTTTGAAACGTGCGTATAAAGAGGATTCTTTATAAATAAGCTTATTTTTGCAGTCTGTATGGGAAGAATACTTGCTATAGATTACGGTAAAAAGCGCACTGGAATTGCTGTTACAGACCCTTTGCAGCTCATTGCGTCTGGTTTAACTACCGTTGAAACTCGTGGCCTTTGGAAATTTGTACAAGATTATGTGGCTCTTGAAACGGTGGATATTATCGTTGTTGGAGAACCCAAGCAAATGAATTATACCGATAGTGAACTCGGACCAGTTATACATGCTTTTGTGGACAAACTAAAAATCGCGTATCCGCAATTGAAGGTAGAGCGAGTTGATGAACGATTCACCTCTAAAATGGCTTTTCAAACTATGATAGATAGTGGATTAAGTAAAGGAAAAAGGAAGAACAAAGCCCTTGTTGATGAAATCGCGGCAACTATTATTTTACAATCCTATCTTCAAAGGAACACCTTTTTTGATATAGAATAATTTTAAGAAAAGTATGGAGATGTAGCATAAAAGTGTCGACACCCATTAATACAAAAATTAACAACACGCAATAATCAATTAGAAATGATATTACCCATAGTAGCTTACGGTGATCCCGTATTACGTAAAGAAGCTGTTAACATTGAAAAAACGCATCCCAATCTAGACCAGATACTGGAAAATATGTGGGAAACTATGTATAATGCTAGTGGTGTGGGACTTGCCGCGCCGCAGGTAGGGTTACCGATACGCGTTTTCTTAGTAGATACGTCACCATTTGCCGACGATGACTCGCTTGATGAAGAGGAACAAAAAGCATTGGAGGCATTCAAAAAAACATTTATAAATGCTAAAATCACAAAAGAAACAGGTGAAGAATGGGCATTTAATGAAGGCTGTTTGAGTATACCTAATGTACGTGAAGACGTTTTTAGAAAAGAACAAATTACCATTGAATACCTTGATGAAAAATTCAAGAAGCACACAGAAACGTATCACGGACTCATAGCCAGAGTAATACAACATGAGTATGACCACATAGAAGGCGTGTTGTTTACAGACAAAATATCTTCTTTGAAAAAGCGCTTAATTAAAGGTAAGCTCGGCAATATCTCTAAGGGCAAAGTGAATGTGGATTACCGTATGCGATTTCCCGAAGCCAAAGGAAGAATATAAATCTAGAAACTAACGGCAGTTTTATATATTTGCCGGCACTTAAATCTTATTATGAGTTTAGAAAACATATTATCAGTTACAGGAAAACCAGGACTTTACATACTTAAGTCTAAGGCTAGAAATGGTTTTGTCGTTGAATCTTTGTTAGACAAAAAAACGAGTATCATAGGTATCAACCAGAACGTGAGTGTTTTAAAAGACATATCCATATATACCTATGCAACTGAAGTTCCGCTTAAGGACATTTTTCAAAAGATTGCAACAAAAGAGTCCAATGGGCCTGCGATAAGTCATAAAGCAGCAGCAACAGAGCTTTCTTCTTACTTTACAGAGGTATTACCTGACTATGACCAAGAGCGTGTTTATGCCAGTGACATTAAAAAAGTATTACAGTGGTATAATTTATTACAGGAAAATGAACTTCTTAATGCTACTGACGAAGAAGAATAAAAGCTGATTTCAATAAAACAAAAAGCCCTCGACGAGGGCTTTTTGTTTTAGAAGGCGTTCTTAAATCTGTTGATTTTTTCTTAAGTGGTTGCACTACTTTTTGTACAAAGGTATTCGATACGATATCCCGTAAGAATAACCTACACCTATATTGCTCGTATCATACGTACGGCCAAAACCTGGAATATATAAATTGGTAAATCGTTCTGGTTGGCCTTGTGTGACGGTACGCTTTACTTGAACATTTAATCCTAAATAAAGATTGGTCAAAACTTCGACTTTAATTCCTAATTGAAATTCTAGCCACACGGCATTGAGTCCATTAAACTCTTCGTTTACCTGGTTCGTAGGAATTGGAAAATATGTATTGTCTTGGTAGTAGTCGTACCGAGTTAGTTCTTGACTGTAGGTTGCATAACCTACCCGCATTCCTGCATAAATCATATTGTCCATTTCCAGCCAATTCTGATAAAAATTATAATCGGCACCTAATTTTAAAAATGAACCTGATGCAGTGGCGTCAATGCGCTCGTTGAACTGGTCTACGTTTTCTGTTCCTATTTCGCCAGCTGCATACCAGCGGCTATTTACTCTATAGTCAGCAATGGCTTGAAAACCTGTGTAGTTATCATCTACTGCAGTACGTATTAAGCTTGCAGCGTCTAACCCTATGCGTAATCCATAGGTTTTTTGAAGAGTGAGTGAGTCATTCACCTTTATGGCAGCAGGTTCTTGGGCTGTTGCAATTAGCGTTGTTAGAAAGAGGACTAGGCTAGTGACGTATCTCAACATGTGCTGCGTTATTAGAGGTTACGTTAGCTTGTAATACAATAGCTGTTTGAATCCATCGTTCCAAGGGCTGCTCAAAGGTTACTATTGCTGTTAAATTGTTATAAATGGCCTTGAAACCACAAGCTCTGTTCACGTATTCTTCACCTAAATCATAGGAAAAACTTATAATATCGGTATTAACTACGCCAGCATCGTCTGTTCTAATAAGCTCATACATGGTACCTGCATTATCAAATTTCAATGGAATGGCAACGCTATCTACAGCTGTAAGGGTTGTTGATCCTGTAGCATCTAGTGGAGCAAAAGTTGTTGCTCCTACCTCTCTTATTTGTAAGCTATTGACTGTTTTGGCCAGTAGCGGATTTGTTTGATTTTTAAAGACCAGTATCAGTCGCGGTGTCGCTGCTATATCTGTAGGGCACAGGTCATCTTTCTCGCAGCTACTGGTAGCAAACGCGAGTATGCAGCATAGAATCATTATGATGATGAGTCCTTTATTCATTGATAAGCTCTGTTAACACGTCTGTAGTTGCTGGGTAACTAGGTCTGTAAGTATAATCAGATATAACGATTTCTCCTTCTTTATTAATAATCGTATAGGTAGGAAAACCTTGAAGTTTAATTTGCTCAAAAATGGGAGCAGACTCTTCCTGACTTAAAAAGTAATGTATACCTGCAATTTTATATTTTGCAATAGATGGTACATAGCCCTTGCGCTCACTTTGATGGCATAAATAAACAAACTCCACATCTTCCTTGAACTTTTCGTGTAAAGCTGGCGATGCAGCTTGAAACTCCTGCTTGCAAGGTCCACACCAGGTTGCCCAGTTGTCTATGTAAATAACTTTTCCGTTTGCGTTTGCGATGATTTCTTTGAGGTAGGCTGTCGGGTCGTCACTATTAAAGGTTAGCAATTGAGCGCTTGCCGGTATTTTAGGGTTTTCTAAAAGGTCTTTTGTGGTATCGTAACGTGTAGTTAGTTTATCGAATTGTTCGGGTGTTATCAACTTCTTGATCTGCTCCTTGTTGTTTTCAAAAAATGTCAAACCATTGCTCTCAAAATCGTTAACAGTAGACCTGTAAACCATTTTGCTTTTCAATAAATCGTTCTTTTTAATTGCAGCGATGGTCTTTAAGAACATTTTTTGACTCTCTTCAGGTGTACTATTTTCTGTGAGCGCTTCTTTGGTCTTGGTACGCATCGCACTGGTGATATAATAAAGATATTGCTCCGTTTCAGACGTGTTGATAAAATCTGCAGCAGTAAGGTCTGGTAAATTCTCTTCAATGTTTGTTAGGTCTACCATTTCGGTAGCAGCTAATCCTCTATTGCCCGCGTAAGCATTGAACGTAAGTTTGGTATTGAGTATGCCGTATTTCTTGTCGGCAGTTGCATATTCTTTTAAGTAAAGGTCATCACTGTTTTTATTGATAAAGTCAGTTACGTACTTTGTAAATGCAGGCATTTGGGTATCTAAATAGGCGCTCAAATCTGCAGCTGTACCATTTATATAAATCTCCTGTAGTTTTACAGCATCCAGCGGTCTGTCTTTTATATAGGCTTGCAAAGCGATATTTGTAGAACTACGGTCACCGCTAAAAACGATTTGTTTTGCCTCGGTTCCTGGCAAGCCGCTGTCCTCAAAGTTTAAGTTTATCGAGTCGCCGGGAACGGCTATAAATTGGATTTGACTGTTTCCCATAAGCATGAGTTGCTTGGGTTTATCAAGGTTCACAACGATTTTATAGTTGCCATCTTTATCTACGGAGCCTTTGAACTCATCGTAATCGTTAATGTCCTCATTAAATTTATAGACCATCATCTGGTCTATAACGGGCACATCTTTAGGAACGGTTATTTTACCAGTTATGGTTGCCGTATTCTTAATGTAGGTTTGTTCTTGAGAAGATTTTTGTTCCTTACAAGCGGTTGCTAAAAGGAATAATGAAATTATTGCAATACATTTTTTCATAGTGTTGTAAACTGCTATTATCGTTTTTCTAAAAGTACAACATTCTCCACATGGTGTGTTTGCGGGAACATATCTACCGGTTGTACTGCCGTGATTTTGTACAGGTCATTTAATAACGCTAGATCACGTGCTTGTGTTGCACTGTTGCAACTCACATACACAATTTTAGGCGCGGCTAGGTTTATTAACTGCTGTACCACATCTTTATGCATACCATCTCTAGGTGGGTCTGTAATAACTACGTCTGGGGCACCGTGTTCATCAATAAACTGCTGGTTGAACACCTCTTTCATATCGCCTGCAAAAAAGGTCGTGTTTTCTATACCGTTTAGGGCCGCATTTGCTTTTGCATCTTCTATCGCAACAGGAATGGATTCTATGCCCACAACGTGCTTTGCCTCACGTGCGACAAATTGTGCGATGGTGCCAGTTCCAGTATATAAATCATACACGAGTTCTTTGCCGGTAAGGCCTGCCATTGCTCTAGTTACACTGTAAAGTTCATATGCCTGCGCAGAGTTTGTTTGATAAAACGATTTTGCATTTATCTTGAATTTGAGACCTTCCATTTCTTCAAAAATGTGGTCGCGGCCATCGTAGCAAATTACGTCTTGGTCATAAATCGTATCGTTTGCCTTCTCGTTAATGATGTATTGCAACGATTTTATTTGTGGAAAAGCATTTTTTAAATACTCCAGTAATGCCACTCTGTTCGGCTCGTCGTCCTGAAAGAATTGAATAACCACCATGACCTCGCCTGTAGATGCCATGCGCAACATGAGTGTGCGTAAAGTTCCCGATTTCTCTCTAGGGTTAAAGTATGTGATGTTGTTCGCTTTCGCGAAAGCGTGCACACCCAACCTAATTTCTTCACCGATACTGGGATGTAGGTGACATTCATCCAGGTGCAAAATTTTATCCCACATGCCAGGAATGTGAAATCCTAATGCGTGTTTATCGTCTATGAGTTCCTCACTTTGAATCTCTTCAAGGGTAAGCCAGCGACTCGATGAGAAGCTGAATTCCATTTTGTTACGATAATTATATTGTTCTAATGCACCCAGAATAGGTGTTAACTCAGGCAATTCTAAGTGACCTATGCGTTTGAGGTTTTCCATAACCTCTTTTTGTTTAAAATACAGCTGACTCTCGTAAGTCATGTGCTGCCATTTACAGCCACCGCAAACACCAAAATGTTTACAAACAGGCTCCGTACGGCGGTCTGAAAGCGTGTGAAAGGCTATGGATTTCCCTTCATAATAACTGCGTTGTTTTTTAAAAGTCTGTATATCTACCACGTCGCCGGGAACGGCATCTGTAAGGAAAATGACCTCACCAGTTTCAGTTTTTGCGACACTTTTACCTTTTGCTCCTGCATCTACCACGGGAACGTTTAAAAAGGTTTTGTTTGATCTTGCTCTTCTTTTTGACATAGGCTACAAAATTAAGGTAATCCCTAGGTTTTTAGGTGATGGTTTTATAATATTTCAAGCTCGCAGAAACTGCTTTTGTTTCCTTTAAAACTAGGGATTGCACAGTGCTTTTTGTAAATTGCAACAAAGTTAAATGAAGATATGATTAGTACAGAACTTGCAACTGCCTCACAGCAGTTTATAGATTTAGAAGATAAACACGGAGCACATAATTATCACCCGTTACCAGTGGTGCTAGCTCGAGGTGAAGGCGTGTACGTTTGGGATGTAGAAGGTAAAAAATATTACGATTTCTTGAGTGCCTACAGTGCTGTAAATCAAGGTCACTGTCATCCGGCCATTATAGGAGCTATGATGGAGCAGGCAAAAACGTTAACTCTTACCAGTCGCGCTTTTCACAATGATAAGCTGGGTGTTTATGAAAAGTACGTAACTAACTATTTCGGCTTTGATAAAGTACTACCTATGAATACGGGCGCTGAGGCTGTGGAAACCGCCATCAAAATTGCACGTAAATGGGCTTATGAGAAAAAAGGCGTTGCAGAGCATGAAGCACAAATAATCGTTTGCGAAAATAACTTTCATGGTCGTACCACAACCATCATTTCGTTTTCAAATGACGAAAATGCCCGCAAGAATTTCGGTCCATATACGCCTGGATTTATCAAAATACCGTATGATGACGTTGCCGCACTCGAGGCCGCATTAAAGCAGCCAAATATTGCAGGTTTTCTAGTGGAACCTATTCAAGGTGAAGCTGGCGTTTATACTCCTAACGATGATTATATGCGCAAGTCTCAAGAGCTTTGTGAAAAATACAATGCCCTTTTTATAGCAGACGAGATTCAAACGGGTATCGCTAGAACAGGCGCGCTACTTGCTGTATGTGGTAATTGTACTTGTGAAGCTGCGTGTGAAAAACAACCGGCAACTTATGCGCAACCTGATGTACTTATATTAGGAAAAGCCATCTCTGGTGGAGCATATCCTGTAAGTGCCGTACTTGCAAACGACGAGGTCATGAATGTTATCAAACCCGGTCAGCACGGTAGTACCTTTGGTGGAAATCCTGTGGCAGGAGCGGTTGCCATGGCAGCGCTAGATGTTGTGAGTGACGAAAGCCTTGCGCAAAATGCTCGCGTGCTAGGAACGCATTTCCGTAAGCGATTGGGCGATTATATAGAAACTACAGATAAAGTAACTCTAGTACGCGGTCGTGGTTTGCTTAATGCCATTGTTATCAATGACGCAGAAGATAGTGACACTGCATGGAATATATGTATGCGATTGCGCGATAATGGCTTGCTTGCAAAACCTACGCATGGAAACATTATACGTTTTGCGCCGCCGCTGGTTATGACCATGGAGCAACTAGATGACTGTATCGATATTATCATAAATACGTTGAACGAGTTCTAGTAAACTATAATTTAATAAAAGGTATAAATGTAAAACAGCCCTGCTTTTTGAGCAGGGCTGTTTTGTTAGTTGAAGGTATATGGTTTTTATCTACAACCAGCTTCGGCCATTTGTGCGTAAATCATCTCACGCTGCTCTTCGGTCACATTTGGGTTTTGATTCATCATCTCTAGATACCAATTCCAAAATTCACAGGTATTTGTATAATAGTAAGCTAAAAAGGCCAATCCTATAAACGATAGGAATAAGGAAACATAAGCAACGATTTTAGCTGTTTTCATTGCTTTGCCATTGCTATAAGTGTCTGGGTTTAGCTCAAATTTCTTAAGTTCTTTTGTTGCGATTACTATGGCAATAATAGCTGCAATAGTTCCAGCTCCATAAAAGCAGCAGCATAAAAAGCCTACTACAGAGAGTATATAGACTAGGGTTGTGTTTAATTTTTGCATGATGATTGTTTTTTAAGGTTTGCGAATTTAAATGTACGTTGATTTGGCTAAAATAAAAAAGGAACACCGTGAGATGTTCCTTTTCCGTTTTGTAATGGTGTCAACTATTACCAGATGTATGGCTCTATTTGATCTATTTGCTCATCATCCATACCCATATCGCGCATGCTTTTGATAGTTTGCTCTTTACGCTCGTCAGAATCTGTTGTAGTCATTTGATAAATAGAATACAGAGCTACAAGTCCTGAGAGAATCATTGCAACAAGTGCAACTGTTTTTGCAGTTTTCATGGCAGGTCCGTTTGCATAAGCATCTGGATTTGCTTGCCATTGTTTCACGCCTTTACTGGCTATGAAAAATCCTA
>JANQTO010000284.1:0-1618 GCA_030731685.1 Nonlabens sp. | reverse complement strand
GCATCTGGATTTGCTTGCCATTGTTTCACGCCTTTACTGGCTATGAAAAATCCTATTGCTGCTGGAATAACACCTATTCCGTTACAACAACAGCATAGAAAGCCTACAATGGCCAGTATGTAGACTAGCGTCGTGTTTAATTTTTGCATAATGTAATCGATTTTTTGGTTAATTGATTAGTGCTACTTTTATTATATAGCTGGTTATAATAGTTCCCATAGTAAAGATAGTTGCCCAAAGTTTAATTTGTTCACCGTACTTTATTTTTTTGAACCAGTCAAATGTAAGAAAACTAAATAGAAAAATAAGCGGGAAAATTCCAGGATACATAAAAAAAGCTTCAACAAACTCGCCATGTACCAAATGCGAAATGGACCGCTGAATTCCACATCCAGGACAGTCCATGCCGAAAATTTGTTTGCTCATACACGGCAGCATCCAGCTGTCGTTTCGTAACAAGTATGTCATATTAGTTTGCGATACTTACTTTTACAGCAGTTTCATTATTAGCACTGTCTGTCACGCGCACGATGTAAATACCGCTGCTATACGTAGCTGTATTGAAAGTGTAGTTATCAACCGCGCTTGTTGCTTTCTCTGAAACTATTAAGCGTCCAGCTAGGTCGTAAAGTGCAATGTTCTTAATGTCTTTCAATTCTGGGTTTAGTACCGTTAACAACTGGCGGTCGTTATTTTGAAAAATATCAATGGCAGTAGCAAGAACCTCAGAACCTGTTGATAGGGTGGTAGGTTGCTCAAAAACTATTTCAAAACGGTCATTATAACTTCCAGCAGGAAGCGCGACCGTTGCGGTACTCGTCTTTAAGTCATAAACAGTACCATTTTGTTTGTCGTGTAACAGAATGAACGGTGTGTCGAAGTGTTGAATGGACTTGATAGAAATTTCAAACGTACTTGGGTCTCTAAGAACAAAACTCACAGGTACTTTTTTAGTTTCTAGAAAAGGAATGGTCTTAATGACAAGTTTTTTACCTTCTTGAGCCATGTACATGTCATTTACCTGTATGTTGTTATCAACCACAGCTTCAAGACCCCAGTCAAGTCCATCAGTAGAATCATCGCCAAATGCAAGAATAAACTCACGCACATATAAATCATTAACAGCCGCACTAAAATAAATTTTAGGTATTACAAAATCTGGGTCGGTTTGATTGGGATTTCCAGCGCCGCTTCCTGGTGCACTTTTAAATATAGATAACGACGCATCTTCTCTTCTAAATGCACGTTGACTATTGCTGAAAACAGGAGAACCTGTAGTACTTGGGGCAAAAACGCCACCATTTGCAGTACTTGTACGAGCAATCATAAATCCTTGACCTATGGCAGCATATCTTCTCGAGCTTCCAGCACCTATAGGTGGTGCAAAGCCGGTGCTTCCGCCGGTAATGCTACCACCACTTGGGTTTCCATTACTGTCATACCTTGAAAATGCAGCAGGTGTATACATACCGTTGTCTGCATTATTGCCAAAGGCACCTGGAACATAGGAACCGTAACCACCTATGTAATCTGTAAGTTGGTGAGAAGTAGCTTTGGATTCCCAAAAAAGTATTTGTGCATCGATATGAGAGGAGGCGGTTATTGCTCCTGCAACTAC
>JANQTO010000283.1:3187-3673 GCA_030731685.1 Nonlabens sp. | reverse complement strand
ATAACGGTGTTATCATGCAGGATTATAAGAATTACAAAGCAACCGTACGCGACCCGCAACTACAGCACATGGACGACCTATTTGAAGACGGAAAACTGGAGCTTCTTAGTGAGATTATCAATGAGGATGTTACGGTTGTGTTGCTACCGTAATTTGTGAGTAGAATTTTGCAGCTTGTAGCGTGTTTTAATGGATTCATTTGGAAAGTATAATAAATAGTCTTTTTTTCAAAGGACCTTTTGAGCTTCAGATAAATTATTAAGGTATAATGCTGATATATCAGAATAATGTATTTTCGATTGCGGATTAACACTCAATACAGTCAACTATTTTAATACCTGAAATCAATATCATGCGGTTCTGTATTTTTATCTTAATATTTTTTAGCTCAGCGAATTTATTTTCTCAAACTGTCGAGAGCATGAAAAAACAAAGTTTAATCGAGGGACAAGAGATTATCGCTGTTTTAATTTCGAGCGATTTTTT
>JANQTO010000283.1:0-3177 GCA_030731685.1 Nonlabens sp. | reverse complement strand
CAGTTGTTGTGACTCGTGAAGGGGTTTTGTAAGTACGTAAGGAGTATTTTCTTTATCTACAGTAAAGACAACGTGGGCGGTGTTGTGCCTGTCCAGTACGGTGATACCCACGCAGTTTTCATAATAAACGCTCGGGTCTATTTTAAAATCAATATAATCGATGCTCAGGTCATAGTCTATGTTATTGATTCTATCTAGGGCAAGGGTCATAATGGTCTCTTGTTCATGACGTTTCCCTACAAGAAACCAGCGGTTATTATATTCCCTTAAAAATTGTGGGTGAAAAACAATTTGCTGTTCTACCCTTGCCTTAAAAGATTTGTAGCTTATCACTAAAACAACTTCTTTGATTATTGCCTGATATATCTCATCCAGCAATTGCAACCCTTTTAAACGGTCGTTACGGTCCAGATAAATGATAGAAGGTCTTTTAGTGTTTTGGGTATAAATCTTATCCTCGAGTTTATTGATGATAACGTTTAGTTCCTCAAATAAGGAGAAATCCTTAAATTGTTTGAGCATTTCCATAGACTCAGCAAGCACGGCCATGTCACTTTCTGTAATGGGAATATTTGTAATACTAAAATCAGGTTCACTGTACCTATAATATTTACGTTCATAAACCTCTATGGGTGCGTTGTAACCTAATTTATCGCTCCGCATCATTTGAATATCGAGCTGTATGGTACGCAAACTCACATTAATATCTCTGCCTTCTAAATCATAAAGCGCTTGGGAACAATATTCTACTAAATCTGCTATGGTCCAGTTTCTATAGGTGTTTTGGAGGCATTTGTCTATAGTTTTGTAGCGGATAAGAGCATTTTTTGTAACGGCCATGAACATTATTTTAAGTAAAAATAGTATTATTTTTTAACTACGCAACAAGATTGCGTAGTAGTGCCTGCATATTTGCATCATAGTTAAACAAGTGACCATGAAACGTCACAATTTACATGTGGTGCTGCGCCATACAGTGGAGATGGCGCAGCTTATTAAAAGAGAAATTATGAAAACAATAGTAAAGATTACAGGAAAGGACATTGTAGCGTTAGGCTACCCAAGCAGTCACTGGTTTACAAAAGCCATTGAGCATGTAAATAACAACGAGCTAACACAAGAAGAAGTAGAAAGCTATTTAGAAAAATACAAGTTGCCGCCTCAGGTCGATTTGTTAGCAGACAGCGTCGCCTTTAATATAAATATAGAAGCGAGTAATGAACTAGAGCAGCGTAACGTGGATAGCGTTACAAATTCCATGGAGCTATTAATGCGCACGCCTACTGTTGTTAATGGCGCCATAATGCCAGACGCTTGTCCTACAGGACCAGCAGGTACGATACCCGTAGGTGGAGTTGTGGTAGCGCGCAATGCAATACATCCAGGAATGCACAGTGCAGATATATGTTGTTCTGTAATGTTGAGCGACTTGGGCAATGTAGACCCTAAGGAAGTTATGGAAGCTGCCATGAGCACGACCCATTTTGGTCCAGGCGGTAGACCACGTGGACAGCAATTTCAGTTACCAGTCGCTTTGCGAGATGCGTTTAAGGAAAATATGTTTTTAAGTTCTGACCGTATGCTTTCACTTGCACAGGAACATTTGGGCACGCAAGGTGACGGTAACCACTTTCTGTTCATAGGTAAAAGTTTAAAAACCGGAAACACGATGATGGTCACACACCACGGTTCCCGTGCGCCTGGCGCAAAACTTTATGACCAGGGAATGCATATTGCCGAAAAATTCAGAAAGCAAATATCGCCGCAAACCATGAAACAAAACGCTTGGATACCTTTTGATACGCATGAAGGTGAGCAATACTGGGAAGCGTTACAGACCATACGTGCTTGGACAAAGCTGAATCATGAAGTCATACACGATGCCATCATTGATAAGCTTAATACAGATTTAGAAAATAGATTTTGGAACGAGCACAATTTTGTGTTCAAGGATGGCGATTTATTTTATCATGCAAAAGGTGCAACGCCGCTAGACCCTAAGTTTCTGCCAGACATCACTGGACCGCGATTAATACCGCTGAACATGTCAGAACCGGTGCTGATTGTTGAAGGTGCGACGACAGACACAAATCTGGGTTTTGCTCCGCACGGCGCAGGTCGCAACATGAGCAGAACGCAGCATAAGCGTGAACTTGCACACATGGCAGACAAAGACATATTTGCAAAGGAGACCGCAGGTCTTGACATTAGGTTCTTTTCAAATGAAATAGACATAAGCGAGTTGCCCAGCGCCTACAAAAATGCCGATTCTGTGCGTGAGCAAATGGAGCAGTTCAATCTGGGCGTTGTAATAGACCAAGTGATGCCATATGGCTGTATTATGGCTGGAGACGTTAACAAAAACGCACCATGGCGTAAGCGCAAAAACAAAAGACGCTCCTAAATAACCAAGAAAGTCCTACATGCGTAGGGCTTTTTTTTGTTCGCTTTCGCGAAAGCGTGAACCACACAACTTATAGCTGTGTTATTATGAACCGGACGCGACTCACAATTACAACAGATGGACGACAAGATTGAAGACAGGAAACTAAAATTGCTCAGTAAGATTATTAAAGAGGATGTTACACTTGTGTTATCATATTAAAATAAACATCGCAATCCACGCAACTTTATTTTAAATTACGCATCTCTTAATAAAGATGTTATGGGTAAATTTTTCGGGTTGCTGGCGCTATTAACATTAACCGCTAGTTGTACAGAATTTTTAGAGGAAAACTCGCGGGTTCTTATTACCGGTAGGTTCGTTGATAGCAGTGGACAACCTGTCAGCGGTATAAGCGCCAAGGTTTTTAGGGGAGAGCAATCAGGTTTTGATTTTCTTAATTTCAGTTCAAGATCAATAGGAGAGGCAGTTACTGGAGTAGACGGTCGCTTAAAACTGACCTCGTTCAATACCCAAGGCGGTGATTTGAGCCTTTATTTTGTAAAGGAACAAGATGTTTATAATAGCGTTCTCTATAACATGAGCATAGGGGCTTCCTCGACTAACTTAAAAATTGAGTTAGGTGATGTCGCGTTTGTAGAAAGAGCAATATTACTTGTAAATTTTGTTAATTCTAGTGGTTTCAACGGCAATGTGCCTTTTGAAATTCTCTATCAAGATGATAGCTGTCGGGTATTTTTAGATGGAGCAAATGGAGCAGGTAGTTTGCAGAC
>JANQTO010000282.1 GCA_030731685.1 Nonlabens sp. | reverse complement strand
ATTCTAAGGAACGTGTAGATGTTTACAACAACTTCGGTTGGGGCGGCTGGGGCTGGGGTGGCTGGGGCTGGGGCTGGGGCGGCGGCTTTGGCAACAACGTAAACCGTGTTACCGAAGGTGTTCTCTATATAGACTTTATAGACGCCAAGTCTAAAGAGCTTATATGGCAAGGAATAGGTACCGCTGCACTCAAATCAACTCCCGAAAAGAAAATAGAACGCACAAACGAAATGGTGAAAGAAATTTTAATGCAATTTCCGCCAATGCCGAATAAATAAGTCGATTGATTTTACGAGTCTATAAAAAAATCCCCAGCTGGCGCTGGGGATTTTTTATTAAGGATTGCTAAGTAAATTAATTAATCCTATACCCAATCCCTACATTCAAATTAACAAAATCAAAGTCTGTACTTAGTTGAGAGTATAGGTCGATATCACTAAATTTGTAAGCCACACCTGCATCTAGCATAAACGTATATGTACGCTCGCTAGTTACTTCTAAAGACCTATTAAATAAGTCTAGAAAAGGACCTTCATCTCCTATAAGACTGTAATCTAACCAACTCACATTATAGGTCAAGCCACCGTTATAAACCCAGTTACCGTAATGTTTGCTAGCGATAACACCTGTGTTTATTGTGTGAAAATCTGTAAGGTAACCTTCTAATACTGCTATAGGTGCCGCACCGCTTGACGCAGCGAGTGGCAACCTATCAAAATAGACATTGAAATCTACGAGTGAAAAATTTGCGATTATTGCGAGTTCTACGGGCCTGTCTTCTTTGAAAATATGCTGTGAAATATTATGTTTTGCACCAATACCATAAAGTGCATAGCTAGAGCGTTCTATTTCTATTTTAGGCCCATAGCGCAATGCAAGCTCTGTTTCTTTCCATAAACCTAGGTTTGCTTGCAAATTTGGAAAAGCAAAAAAGCCTGTTCCCAAACCACCTATTGCCTGAAATTCATAGGTCTCACCACCTATTTCAAAATCAAAAAATACCCGATTATCACCTCCGAGTGCTGTAGGAATGTCTGCACTTTCGCCATCTCGTATATCCAGATTTAAAAAATCAGAATCCTGCACGTTAAAAGTTTTTTTAGAAGACGGAAAAGGTACTGCACTCATGTTTAAGGCAATAGAAAACTTTCCAAGTCCTAGTGATTTAGCGTCGTAACTCCAGCCTGCGCTCGTTTGTAAAACACTGGCCTCTGATGCTGGTTTGACGTAATTGCCTATGATTAAGGTCATGTCTGTAATGGTTTCACCTAAACCTGCAGTTTGGGCTTGTAAGGAGTTCGCTTTCGCGAAAGCGAAAACCATAACAACTAAGAGTATATTTTTATTCATTCCAAAATTTAAAGCGCTAAAAATAAGCTATTAGGAATGAATATCCCGAAATGATATCATTACAAGCTAAGGTGCAAGGTTTAGAGTAACCACGGTTTCTAGACTGGTTAAGTAGATTGGGTTCTTAAGGGAAGAACTGTCCATTTTTTTACTCAAAAAATAGAGCGTTGCATTGTTTATTAACACTTGCGGATTAGCCGCTTGCCAGTGCTCAAGCCTGTTCTTTAACGTTTCTTGAAAAACAGTTGTTGGCGCGGCTTGCTCCTTGTAATGTCGTAAATTTATCATGTGTATGTACATGGCATCTTGCAGGTTGCTAGGGTTATTTACTGTGACGTCAACTAATTGACTGCGTTGAATCTCATGAATTTCTGGTGATGTTAAGTTTACCGTTTTACCATCTTTAGTGGTTCCAATGAATATAAAAGCCCCAAATTCTTCTTGTTTATCTAACTTAAAAAATCCCCAAGGTTGATTGACAACACTATGAAGCACTGCCGATGATGGCTGGAATTTATAGCATAGAAACCCCATTCCAGGAACAGACTGTAAAACACTGCTTGCATAACCTTGCACATACCAATGCTTCACATTTGCACGTATCATAAAGAGTAATAAAAACACAAATGCAATCGATTTAAAACTGTAGAATTTGAATGGTCGTATTGTTATTTTTTTATCACTTTCGGCATTTTGTTTTGTCCTTGAACTAAATAATTCCCAAAAGGAAGAAGGCAGCAAACTCATCGCTAGCCCAGTGGTTATCATAAAAAAAGGCCCGACATTAATAACCATTGAAATGCCCAAATGCAGTCCTATAATGAGCACTGTGGCAATTGTTCTAAAGTAGGTTTTCAGAGGAAATAATATAAGTAACGGTATGGCAACTTCTATGGCAAGAGTGACGTACGTTAGCATGGTTGTTATTGTTGGGAATATTCTTAAAGAAATACCTAAATCAGTTGCTAGAAATAAATCGTTTATTACCGTAGCAACCGCAGTTCCCTGTGTCCACGCGTCACTATTTTTGAGCACAAATGTTGTAGTGTATATAAGCGCGATTTGCAAAAAAAGCCCCAACACTGCTAGCGGATGTGCGTGGGAACGTCTTTTCCTATTTTTCCTTCTAAATGTAAAGCAAGCATCTACAGGTAATAACAAGGTCCAGAATAGCGACACTTCTACGAGTGCCACAAAACCGTTTGAAACGTGCTCGCTTGCTAGAGATAATGTTATATGAATGAGTAACAACAGCATCTTAAAAAAGCTGTTCAAGAAACCAAATGTGTATGCAGTAGCTAAAACAAAGGCAGTAGCAAGTATCCCGTAAAATATCCCCGGTGTGTTTATAGCTTCAAGAATAGGTTGTCCCAAACTACTTTTAGTGCCAGCAACTGTAAAACGTAAATTACCTGGTACGTAAAATTCTTTTACAAATGCAAGTTTGTAAAATAGAAGGTCATAAAGTAATGCAAGGCCAGTAAAAATACGCCACAAGGCAAGTGAGCGTAAATCTACCTGCGATATTACTTTAAGGAGAATCCTGTTGAAATTACGTTTTAACTTAATCAGCATGCATGTGCTTTGATGGTATTAGGATTAAAAGCTAGTACTGAACCTGTTATACTTCATTTAATAACTCAATAGCTATTCTATGTTTTTAACGAAAGTATAAGTTCAAGTAATAAAACCTATCGCTTTTTTTGGTGCTAGTTACCGTTCCTTAGTGTTTTGAGAGCTTATCTAATAGATAAACGCAATCACAAAAAATAAATCAAATTTTGCAAGCAGCATTACCATTTACTTGAACTTCATACGTTATGGTTATACAGTTATCAAAACTTTTTGAGACCGAGCAATATTTTTCAAAACTAAGGGTCGCCGCCTTTTGCGCTTTGTCAGGGTCGATGTCGCCTTCTAGATAGACAATGGTGTGCATGTTCTTATAAGGCTTTGCGTCATCTATCTCATAGCGCTCGCCAGTGACCTCAACCTTGTAACTGGTGATTTCTTGTCGTTGCTTTTTAAGGATAGAAATAATATCTATAGCGCTGCACGAGCCTACACCCATGAGGAGTAATTCCATAGGACTAACTCCTTGCACGACTTCCATACCGCTATGGTCTATCATTACGGTGTTGCCTGAGGCGCCTTTGGCTTCTAATAGGTATTCACTGTTCTTGCGTTCGAGGGTTATTTTCATGGTATAAAATTATATTTTCTTTTGTAGTTGCAATTACAATAATTTCTTAAGGCTTTTGCGCTTTATTCATTGCAGCTAGTAACTCAAAACCTCCATAATCTTCACTTTCACTTTCTCTGTACTAGGAATCATTG
>JANQTO010000281.1:1557-3696 GCA_030731685.1 Nonlabens sp. | reverse complement strand
TGTTTTGGGTGGTGGAACGATTACTTTATCGCCTTTTTTCCAGTCTAGCGGCATCGCTACTTTAAACTTGTCTGAAACTTGTAAAGCTTCTAGCGCCCGTAAAATCTCGTCCATATTACGACCTACATTTAGCGGGTAATACATTATTAAACGTATTTTCTTTGCAGGGTCTATAAAGAAAACGGCACGCACGGCAGCTGTTTCACTTTCATTAGGTTGTAACATACCGTAAAGTTTAGACACTTTCATGTCTATGTCTGCAATGATGGGGAAATCAAAATAAACACCTGTTTTTTCTCTTACGTTGTTTACCCAGCCTAGGTGGGAATGTATACTGTCTATACTCAACCCTAAAAGTTCTGTGTTTAGTGCTGTAAACTCACTTTTGCGTAGGGCAAAGCCGCTCATTTCGGTAGTACAAACGGGTGTAAAATCTGCTGGGTGTGAGAACATGACAATCCATTTGTCTTTTGCAAACGTGGACATCTCGATATCACCTGTGGTCGTTTTAGCTTTAAAGTCTGGTGCTATATCGCCTATGCGAGGCATAAAATTGCTTGTTTCTTGTGTGGTATTTTCCATGACATTATGTTTTTTTAAATAATACTATAAAGTTATGGGTTAGCTATCTCGTTCACTGTAACATAGGTTACCGTAATCAATTATTGTATTAAAATTTTACTCTTTGACTGAACTCATAAAAAAAGAAGTGACCATTACAGTCACTTCTTTCCTTACATTAACAATCAACCAACTACTACTTTAACGTGGACGGGCAAACGAAAGCGGTGGTATCAACACCAGCTTCTTTTATTGCCTTAAAGCCGCCCTGCACGTCTATAAGATTATGAATACCGCGACTTTTTAAGATAGAGGCTGCTATCATACTGCGATAACCACCAGCACAGTGTACATAAAATGTTTGTTTACTCGGGAACGATGTAAGATGCTCGTTTATGCTTGATAAGGTCGTGTTTTGTGCATCAACCACATGTTCTGCTTCAAATTCACTTTGTTTGCGCACATCAAACACCGGTATTTCATACTCAGTGGATTCTAGTGAATCCTTAAATTCTTGGGCTGTGATGCTTGTTACAGTATCGTATTCTTTAGCAGCATTTTTCCATGCAGCAAAACCACCATTTAAATAGCCTATGGTATTGTCGAAACCTACGCGGGATAATCTAGTAATGGCTTCTTCTATGGTGTCTTCATTTGCTATGAGTAAAATAGGTTGTAGCGTGTCTTTAATCAAATCACCTACCCATGGTGCAAAATCTCCATTAATCCCTATGAATATAGAACCCGGTATGTGGCCTGCGGCATACTCTTGCTGGGTTCTTACGTCTAGCATAACAGCTCCTGTTTCATTTGCAGCAGCTTCAAACGCTGCTGGTGAGAGCGCGTTGTCGCCTTGAGCTATGACGTCTTCAATGTTTTTATAGCCTTCTTTGTTCATTTTAACATTCAGTGGAAAATATGCCGGTGGCGGCAAGAGTCCATCGGTTACCTCAGTGATAAACTCTGCTTGTGTCATGTCAGCACGTAAAGCATAGTTCATAGACTTTTGGTTTCCTAGTGTGTCTACGGTTTCCTTCATCATATTCTTACCACAGGCGCTACCAGCACCGTGTGCAGGGTAAACGGTGATATCGTTAGCAAGTGGCATTATTTTAGTTCGCAGGCTATTAAAGAGAATTCCTGCGAGCTCTTCTTGGGTCATGTGCGCCGCTTTTTGCGCTAAGTCTGGACGACCTACATCACCTAAAAACAAGGTGTCACCCGTAAATAAAGCGATGTCCTTGCCGCTTTTATCTCGTAATAAGTACGTAGTACTTTCCATAGTGTGTCCTGGCGTATGCAGTGTTACAAAGGTGAGTTCACCTAGTTTGAATTCTTGTCCATCTGTCGCTATGGTCGCTTTAAAAGCCGGATTTGCCTGTGGGCCATAAATAATATCTGCCCCTGTTTTTTCGGCTAGGGTCACGTGTCCCGAGACAAAATCGGCATGAAAGTGTGTTTCAAAAATGTATTTAATTTTTGCACCGGCAGCCGTGGCTTTATCTATGTATTGTTGTACCTCGCGTAACGGGTCTATAATGGCAACGAAGTAAGGAGGAAGAACAATGAAGGTAGGGG
>JANQTO010000281.1:0-1547 GCA_030731685.1 Nonlabens sp. | reverse complement strand
GCCTTGTGCAAGGCAACCGGTGTAGATTTGTTCTATAATCATTACTAGGTTTTTTAAGTGTTATTATTTATTAGCATTGTTTCGCTTTCGCGAAAGCGAACTTCCCACAAATTTATGGTTTCCTTACGGACGTTTTAGTAACATAAGTTACACTGCAAGCTCTTTATAGATGATATAGATTCCCATGACGAGTACAAACCATCCAAAACCCTTTTTGAGTTTTTTACCGTCTATAAAATTGTTGAGCCACATTCCTATAAAAATACCAATGACCGACAATGACGTGAACGACAGTAAAAATGTCCAGTCTATAGCCGTTTGCTGTACGTCACCTATAAAGCCGATGAGCGAGTTTACAGCAATGATTAATAAGGATGTGGCTACTGCTTTTTTCATAGGTAAGAACGCAAAGAAAATAAGTGCCGGCACTATTAAAAAACCGCCACCTGCGCCTACTGCGCCAGTTACAAAGCCTATTAACAACCCATAAATAAGTAAATAATGTGTTGCCGGTTGTTTCTTAACTGCATCTTCACTTACCGCAGGTGCATCTTTAATCATACGCACAGATGCCATTAACATAACGATAGCAAAGAACACCATGATTGCTACATTTTTAGTGAGCGTAAAGCCATATATAGTGATGAGATTTGCTGGTATGGCTGGTATAATAAATGCTCTGGTAATGTAAACAGCTGTAAGCGCTGGTGCGGCAAACACAAGTGCAGTCTTGAAATCAACAAGTCCCTTTCTCATATTTTTAAGCGCACCAACCAGCGAGGTAGTTCCTACAACAAATAGAGAGTAGGCTGTGGCAATAACTGGATTAAACGCTAGTGCATATACTAGAATAGGAACTGTAAGTATCGAGCCACCACCACCTATAAGACCAAGTACCACTCCTATGAGTAACGCTCCTGCAAAACCTAGAATTTCTATAATTTCCACTGGTATCTATTTTAATCCAAAGTTAAGCTGATGGTAGTGCTTGCTACGGTAACCTTTGTTACAGGACTTCAATAAAACTACGGTGTAGCTTAATAACCGCGTTATTTTCCATTTTTTTGAGTAGTCTAGAAATAACCACACGGCTGGTATGCAAATCACTGGCAATTTCTTGATGTGTAGTGTATAGATGTTTGCTGTTTCCTATTTGAACCTTTTCCTTAATGTAGTTTTCCAGTCTTAAGTCCATATTGTTAAAAGCTATATTGTCTATACTTTCTAGCAATTCCATCATACGCTCGTGGTAACTGTTCATGACAAAATTGCGCCATGTTTTATATTTTCCAGACCATTCTTCCATTTTACCTACGGGAATCATAAGTAGTTTTACAGGTGTTTCAGTCACGGCGTGAATTTCACTCTTTGTATGTCCTAAGCAACAGGTCATGGTCATCGCACAGGTATCGCCTTTTTCTAAATAGTAAAGTAGTAGCTCGTCACCTTGTGCGTCTGGCCTCATAATCTTAATAGAACCTGAAAGAAGCAGCGGCATGGTTTTAATGTATTGACCTGGCTTTATGAGGTCTTGACCTTCGGGAGCA
>JANQTO010000280.1:6520-15536 GCA_030731685.1 Nonlabens sp. | reverse complement strand
CCGTCTATGACTTCAAATCGTACATTAAGTGGTAATATGTCCTCGCCTATTCCTTCGGTAACATAGGAATGAATCTCGTTTTCGTCGAAAATTCCAGTCTCATGGTATTTTTTAAAAACAGAGCCATAGGTATCTATTCCCCAAATCTTCACATTAGGGTTTTGTAATTTAAGATAACTCCCAACCCCAGAAATGGTACCACCAGTTCCTACACCTACAACAAAGTGCGTGACTTTACCTTCCGTTTGTTTCCATATTTCAGGACCTGTGCTGTGATAGTGCGCCTTGCAGTTTGACGGATTATCATACTGGTTTACGTACCAAGAATTTGGAATTTCCTCGCTCAATCGTTTACTCGTAGAATAATAAGAACGCGGGTCTGTAGGTTCCACATTTGTTGGACACACGTGAACCTCAGCGCCTACTGCGCGTAAAATGTCCATTTTTTCTTTGGACTGCTTGTCGGCTAGAACACAGATGAGTTTGTAACCCTTGATAATCGCAGCAAGCGCAAGTCCCATACCAGTATTACCGCTGGTTCCTTCTATGATTGTTCCTCCTGGTTTCAGGCGACCGTCGGCTTCAGCATCTTCTATCATGGTCAGTGCCATGCGGTCTTTTACCGAGTTTCCAGGATTAAATGTTTCGTATTTTGCAAGTACCAGACACGGTAAATCTTCGACCAATTTGTTCATTTTAACAAGTGGCGTGTTTCCTATGGTGCCCAATATATTTTCTGCGTATTCCATGCGATTATTTTATCGCACAAAAATAAGGCTTTGTGCTCTTACGGAATTTAAATTCTTGCTAAAAGCTTGTCCTTAAAAAATGTGCAAACTTGCAACACCGTTTGTTGCAAAGTAGCTATTATTGCTTTGTTTGTAGCAGTTGAAGAATTTCGCTTTCGCGAAAGCGGACTTACCACGACACCCAGCATTTATTCAAAACGCATCGCTTTTACGGGCGATATTTTGCTCACCACATAACTAGGTAGTATAAGTATAAGTAGGCAAAAGGCAAAGGTGCCAGCGTTGAGAAGCGCGACCTGCCACCAAGTGATGAAGACGGGCGCTTCAGTCACGTAATAGGTTGTTGGGTCCAGCTTAAACGGGCTGAAATAATATTGCACGGCGATGAGTCCTAGACCCACAACGTTGCCTATAACGAGTCCTTTAATGATAAGGCTCATAGCGTTGTACAGGAATATTTTGCGTACAGTCCAGTTTGTCGCCCCCAGCGATTTGAGAATTCCTATCATGCGTGTGCGGTCTAAAATGAGCACGAGCAGCGCGGTTATCATATTGATGATTCCTACAATGAGTATGATGGCGATAATGCCGTATATATTTGAATCTAACAAAGCGAGCCACGAGAAAATCGCAGGATATTGCTCTTTTATAGTCATGGAACCTAACAGCTGGCCAGAGTTGCGGTAGATTTTCTCTCCTACCTCATCAATCTTATCAAAATCTTCAATGAAAATCTCAAACTTGCCGACCTCATCATCTTGCCACTTATTGATTTTTTGAATGTGGCGCAAATCGCCTAGGACAAACTTAGAATCATATTCTTCGAGACCACTATCATAAATACCGCAAATGGTGAAGGCTCTTGCAATAGGACTTTCGTCGGGCTTAACAAAGTAGGTGGGTGCTTTATCACCTACTTTGAGTTGTAACCTACGGGCAATATCGTCTGAGATAAGAATGTCACGAGTGGCATTGTCGCCTTTCATGCTGGGCAGCTTGCCGGCAATAAGAAATTCCTCGAAATAATTCCAGTTATAGTCGGCTCCGACACCTTTGAAAATAATACCTTCAAAATCTGTTGCAGTGCGTATCATGGCACCTTTGGTGGCTATGGCTTGCACGTGAACGACTTCGGGAACTGCGGTAAATTTGGGATAAAATTCTTGATTTATCGATATGGGTCTTATGGTAGTAACGGAGTTGTTCCTATCAAAAAGCGAAATGCTTGCATGACCATTAAAGGCACTTACTTTTTCTTTTATCTTTTTTTGTAGACCTATACCTGTTGCGATAGCAATGAGCATAACGACAATACCTATGGCGATTGCAGCGGTTGCAATTTTTATTATAGGCGCACTTACGCTATTTTTATAGCCTGAACTACTTTGTACTCTTTTTGCTATGAAGTATTCTAAATTCACTTATCTAAATTCAATGTTCAAATATACCATAATCGCCCTAGGTTTTATCTTAAATAGCTGCAATGCTAAAAGCACCTCAAGTCCAGAAACCACATCGTCACCAGACGCAGTTGCACTTGCACCACTACAGGAAAAGCCTCAACAAATCGCTCCTATACAAACCGCAGCAGACCAGATAGATTTATGGGTACTGGGTTTTAAGGGAAGAAATATAGCCGTGGTAAGTAACCAGACCAGCGTTGTGCGCTCTAGTCCATTGTATAATAAAGATGGAAGTGTCAATTCAAATGTGACCTACACGCATCTTGTAGACACATTAATAAGTCGCGGCGTAAACGTCAAAAAGGTATTTGCACCAGAACACGGCTTTAGAGGCACGGCAGATGCTGGCGAAAGTATCAAAGACGGCATAGACAAGAAGACTGGAATACCCATCATATCACTTTACGGAGCAAATAAGAAACCTACACCAGAACAGCTGGAGGGAATCGATTTTGTGTTCTTTGACATTCAGGATGTGGGCGCTCGATTCTACACATACATCTCCACCTTACATTATGTTATGGAAGCTTGCTCTCGTGCAAATATTATGGTGGTGGTTCTCGATAGACCCAATCCTAATGGTAATATTGTAGATGGACCGGTTCTCGAGAAGGAACACAGCAGTTTTGTAGGGATGCACCCTATTCCTGTACTGCACGGAATGACCATTGCAGAATATGCACAAATGATTAACGGAGAACGATGGCTAGAATATAACCTTAAATGCGATTTACTCGTGCTGCGCAATAAAAATTATACTCGCGATATGCCATACAGCTTACCCTTTAAACCGTCGCCCAACTTGCCCAATGATACATCCATAAACCTTTATGCCAGTTTGTGCTTTTTTGAAGGAACGGATGTAAGTGTAGGTCGTGGAACAGACATGCAGTTCCAGGTTTATGGTGCGCCGCAACTCAAGGCATACAAAAAATTTTCCTTTACGCCGCGTCCTAATGAAGGTGCATCAAATCCACCGCACAACGGCAAATTATGTTATGGGGTGGATTTAAGGAATCACAAAATGCTTACCTATCTGGATTTGGAATTTTTAATTGATGCCTATAACAAGACTGAAAATAAAAAGACTTTTTTCAATAGCTTTTTTACCAAGCTTGCCGGCTCCAAGAAATTACAACAACAAATTGAGCAAGGCATGACCGCTGCACAAATACGTATGACCTGGACCAAAGACATAGCAGCGTTTCAAGCGATGCGTGCACCTTACTTAATCTACAAATAACCACCTATGCCATCATTTTTTGAAAAAGAAACCTACGACGAGCTACAAAAGCGCTTACACCATCTTACACCTGATAGCGAAAGAGTCTGGGGCAAAATGGACGCAGGACAAATGTTGAAGCACTGTCAGTTTCCAATACAAATAGCGCTCTCAAAAGAAACAGTTGAACTCAAGCCCAACTGGCTTATTAAAACTTTTTTCAAAAAACTGATGTATGCTAAGATGCCCTACAGTAAAGGAGCGCCTACTGCCCCAGCATTTGTAGTTAAAGAATCAAAGAATTTTAAAGCAGAGAAAGCATCTCTACAAAGATGGATGGACGAATTATGGGAAGACCGCGATAATGCTAACCGCAGGCCACATCCTATTTTCGGAGAGTTTACTAAAGAACAATGGGGCACCATGCAATGGAAACATCTTGACCACCATTTTAGGCAGTTTGGAGTGTAAATAGCACTAATCCTACACAAGTGCTATAATATCGGCAATTAACGTAAACAAAAAAGACCATCATTATAGGTGGTCTTTTTTATATTTTGAACATTAATGGAATAGCAATTATTCCGCAGCTGGAACTAGATAAAGTAATGCACCAGTTTCTTCCATTTCGGCAATCATGCTTTTTTCAGAAAGTTGTTTTAAGAAGAATGAACCAGATTGTCCTTCACCCATATTTGTGATAATCTCACCTTTACGCTCGCCTTTGCTCCACGTAGTAGGTTGTCCTGCTCCCATAATAGAAAGCGTAAATGTTCCACCTTCTTTAAATTCAAAGCTCATCATTTGAAGAAGCATCGCGGTCATTTCAGCTTCTTCATCGTCCGCTTTTGCCTTTACTTCTTCTACTTTCCATTTTTTAGTAAGTAATTTTTCGTCAACCGCTATAGAATCGTAGCTGTCTTTAGTAAGGTGTTTATAAACTACATCTTGCTTTACGTATGCACCGCGCTTCAAATAGAATGAAGCGTTTCCAGCTGCAAGCAAACCGCTATTTTCATTAACAAACGTAATTTTTGTACCATCGCGCAGAGTCACTACTTTATTTGCAAACGTATATGCGCCAGACTCTTCCTGACCCATCATATTCAACTCATAAAGCTCTTTATCCAGTGTAATCTCAAAACTACCGAACATACTATTAAGCATGGGAACTGCTGCCTTTTCCTCGTCAGTTGTTAAGGATTCTTCATTTATTTTATCAAAGCTCCATGTACCTAAAATACTGGTTGCTGTTTGTGCTTGAACGCCCGTTGCGGCCATTAAAGCCAATCCTAAAATTATCTTCTTCATTTTTTATATTCTAATGTTTGTTATTTATTGAGCATTTCCCAGAGCTTGTCCTTTAAAGTTTGCAGCTGGTATTGTGAGATAGATGATATGAACATGTACGGGGCACCATTAAATGCGCCCTCGCTATCAAGTTCTTCTCGCATCTCTTCCATGAGTTCTTCATCGAGCATGTCTGCCTTTGAGATAACTACAAACCGTTCTTTGTCTAGCATTTCTGGATTGTACTGTTTGAGCTCATTTAATAGGATATCAAACTCTGCGCTTATGTCTTTAGAGTCGGCTGGAATAAGGAACAATAATGTAGAGTTACGCTCTATATGTCTCAAAAAGCGGTGACCTATCCCTTTACCTTCGGCAGCGCCTTCTATAATTCCTGGAATGTCTGCAATTACAAATGACTGAAAATCACGATATTCTACAATACCTAGGTTAGGCTTGAGTGTTGTAAACTCGTAGTTTGCAATCTTTGGTTTTGCGCTGGTAAGTACAGAAAGTAAGGTCGATTTTCCTGCATTTGGAAATCCTACAAGACCTACATCTGCAAGGACTTTCATTTCAAAAATGACATCCATTTCTTCACCTTCCAGACCTGGCTGTGCATATCGCGGTGTTTGTCTCGTTGCAGTTCTAAAACTCCAGTTACCCAATCCACCTTTTCCGCCACGACAAAGAACAAACTCGTCACCGTCGTTAAGCATTTCATAAATCACCTCGTTAGTCTCAGCATCTTTCACAACCGTTCCCAAAGGTAAATCTACATACACATCGCCACCGTCCAGTCCGGTGCGGTTTTGTTTTGCGCCGTTGCCGCCTTGTTCTGCCTTAAAGTGACGCTGATATTTAAAATGATACAACGTCCAAAGATTTTTATTTCCACGCAAAATTATATGACCACCACGACCGCCATCGCCACCGTCGGGACCACCTTTATCGATGTATTTCTCGCGATGCAGGTGTGTACTGCCCTTGCCGCCTTTACCCGATTCTACGTGTACTTTTGTATAATCTACAAAATTTCCTTCAGTCATTTTTCTAGTTATTAGTTAACCGTAATTGGCCAACCGCTGTTCATTATGCGCTGCGTTTAGCAATTAAATTATAAATGCCTCGCGGTTAATTTAGTTATTGAAAATTCTGTAAGAATAGTCACCTTCAAAGCTGTAACCTATACCTATTAAAGCGCATCAAACTTAAAGCTCAATCTTTTAGTAATATCATCCACACTGCCTACTCCATCTACACCATAATACTTATTCTGTGCTTCGTAGAAGTTTTTGAGTGGTGCGGTTTGCTTGTAATACACTTTAATACGTTCTCTTATCACCTCTTCGTTTGAATCGTCCACACGGCCACTGCTCTTTCCACGTTCCAATAGACGTTGCACAAGAACCTCGTCATCTACCTCTAGTGCAACCATACCGCTAACTGCTGTATCTAGGCTTTTAAGCAATTCGTCTAGTGCAGTTGCTTGTGCATCAGTACGCGGGAAACCGTCAAATATAAAGCCTGCTGCGTCTGGCGTTTTCTCTACTTCTGCACGCAACATTTTTATGGTTACATCATCTGGAACCAGGTTGCCTTTGTCCATATAGGATTTTGCAAGCATACCTAAGTCAGTTCCATTAGAAATATTATATCTAAAAACGTCTCCTGTGGAGATATGAACGAGTCCATACTTTTGCTTTAAACGTTCGGCCTGTGTTCCTTTTCCTGCCCCTGGAGGGCCAAATAAGACAATGTTTTTCATGCGGTTAGTTTGTACGTAAAGTTCAGGCAGGTTGCGCCCTAAATTATTATAGTCCATGCCGTATCCTACGACAAATTTATTTTCTATGTTTTGACCTACGTAGTCTATTTTGGTATCCCTGTTATAGACCTCAGGTTTTAATAACAATGTAGCTATATACAGTGCAGTTGGATTTTCCTTTTTTAGCTTTCGCGAAAGCGTCTCTACAGTAAGCCCCGTATCAATAATGTCCTCTACCAGCACGACTGTCCTACCTGCAAGCGGTATATCAATGTCAAGACCAATGTTTACACTGCCCGAGGAATTTGTGCCTTCATAACTCGATGCGCGTAAAAATGCGACTTCACAATCTCCTTTAAACTTGCGCGTGAGGTCGGCCATAATCATATAGCTACCGTTAAGAACACCTATGAATAAAGGTTTTTTACCCGCAAGGTCTCTATTGAGCTGGTATACGAGGTTGTCAACCGCTTTGGCGATATCCTGCGCACTCATAAAGGGTTTAAAGCTCAGGTCGTGTAACTGCACCAATGTTTAAATTTTGTGCAAAGATAAGTTTTAAATGGCTATGGCCTATTTGGAAATTCGTTGATTTGTTAATGTGATAATTTGACGATTTGACAATATGTTAATGTGTCAATATGGCGATTTGGTGATTCGTTAAAGTGATAATGTGGTGGTTTAAGTTTAAAGCTGCGTTGTATTTACAAATTATGAATTTTTCACTTCCGTTGTCTGTTCTTAATTCTAATCTTTTTGTAGCTTGACTTAGAGTTTCTATTACGGCGCAACACCCATTGCCTACTTCGACCATGCTCAGCACAGGTGCCAGCATTTCCCCCGCCTACCGGCAGGCAGGCTCAAGGGAAAACCTAGTTATACCAATCTACTTCAACAAATGCATTTATAAATTTTAGTTTAGATTTAAGTTTAAGTCTCTTTTTGAGTTCAAGTTCCCATCCCAACCTTCCCTGAGGGAAGGAGCTTAAATTGTTATTTCAAACAACTTGGTGAATTTTAAGTTTTGGCTCTTGGTTCTTGTCTCTTGTCTCTTGGCTCTTAGTCCTAAAATCTGAGCTAATTTTGAAGCTCAAGTTCATCCTCAACTTCAACCGTTTCTTCTTATTTTTGAGTCATGGAACAAAGCAAATTTTCTTCGCCGTTTATTTTGGGTATTTTAGGTGGTGGGCAACTCGGTAAAATGATGTTATACACCACTCGCAAATGGGATATTCAAACCTATGTCATGGATACAAATGAAGACGCTCCAGGTTTTCAAGGTAGTGACGTGTTTTTTGCAGCAGACATTACGGACTATGATGCTGTCATGGAAATGGGGCGTATGGTAGATGTGCTTACCATAGAAATAGAAAACGTAAATGTAGAGGCGCTACAGGATCTAGAAGACGAAGGCATCAAGGTATTCCCTCGTGCTAAAACCTTACGACTTATAAGTAATAAAGCTGTTCAGAAACAATTTTATAACGACAACAACATTCCTACTGCGGCTTTTGAAGCGATGGAAATTCCAGACCTTAACACAAAACGACCTTTTCCGTTCATATGGAAAAGTGCAACCGGTGGTTATGATGGTAAAGGCGTTCAAGTCATACGCAATGTTGACCAACTTAAAGACCTGCCAGCAGTTCCTTGTCTTTATGAGGATATGATAGATTATGAACTAGAACTAGCAGTCATAGTCGCTCGCAACGCCAGCGGTGCCATGACCACGTATCCAGTGGTAGAAATGGAATTCCATCCAGAAGCAAATCAGGTAGAATATGTACTGTGTCCTGCACGCATTCCTAATGAAGTTGCCCAAAAAGCCCGTGCGCTTGCGCTCCAAGTGTCTAAGGCCTATGAGCACGTAGGCTTGCTCGCTGTGGAAATGTTCTTAACTAAAGATGGCGCATTGCTAGTAAATGAAGTCGCTCCGCGACCACACAATTCAGGTCATTACAGTATAGAAGGTGCAGTGACAGACCAGTTTGAACAGCACGTACGCTGTGTACTAGACTTGCCTCTAGGTAGTACAGATACGATTTTGCCTGCTGTTATGGTTAACCTTGTAGGTGACGAAGGTCATGAGGGCGATGTAATTTATGACGGCATTCAAGAAATTCTAGCGATGCCTGGAGTTACACCACACATTTACGGTAAAAAACAAACTAGACCCTTCCGCAAAATGGGTCATGTTACTATTGTAGGAAATGATATGGAAACTGCTCGTGCGCTTGCGCAGCAGGTTAAAGAACGGATTAAGGTAATTGCAAACTCATCAACAAAATAAGGATTACCAAGCCATTCTATTGTTAATGAAATTAATAAGAACTATACAGTTTACTTTTTAGAATCCAGATTAACACGAATCTCCTCGAAGAATCGGTTATAAACTTCCTTCTTAAGAATTTGAGGTTTTCTTCTTCTTTCAAAATAGGGGTCTAAGAAGTAAATCTTTAATACGACCAAAAGCACAATGACACTCACAATAGCTATAGCAACTCCCCAGTCAGCGTCCCTGTAC
>JANQTO010000280.1:0-6510 GCA_030731685.1 Nonlabens sp. | reverse complement strand
GATTAGAATGGCCGTTAATACCTGCCCTAGGGTGTCTATAATATTGTATAAACAAATAATGTTTCAACATCATAATACTACTTGACTCGGTTTCAAATCAGATTTTAAGGAGCAATAAGTCAGCATTAAGGCGTACTCGCACTCACCTGCAACACTTTACCATTATAAAAGGTACTGCCTGTAATTGCAAAATCCTTGATGTAGGTTGCCATTTCTATGGCGGTAAGTGGTGCTTGATACCCTGGAAAGGCTTCTTCGAGCATTTCCGTTTGCACGGCTCCTAGGGCTAGTGTGTTGAATGATGGACCGTTTTCTTTATACTCTTCGGCGAGGAGTTCAAAAAGGGTAATGACTGCTCCTTTTGCACTGCTATAAGCAGCAAGTCCTGGAAACTTTGAACTGCCTTGTATGCCGCCCATAGAACTTATAGCAACTACATGGGAGCTATTATCCATTGCTGGTAGTAACGCTTGTGTTAATGCTGCAACGCCAAAAACATTGACCGCATAACACTGTTGGAAGTCAGCTGGAGTGATTTGTTCAAAAGGTTTGTTTACGAGCACGCCAGCATTGTGAATCACGACGTCTATGTGGTCGGTATTTTTCAAAATCTCAGTCGCAGAATCGTTTAGACTAGGCGCACTGGCTAGGTCGCACGAAATAGCATGTACGTTTTTAAGGTTTAGGGCTTTGATGGAATCTTGCTTTCGCGAAAGCGAGAAAACCATATACCCAGCACTTGCAAATAGCTGAACAAGTTCAAAGCCTATACCACGGCTAGTTCCTGTAATTACAACAGTTCCTGCCATGTTAAGGTGTTTTCATTTTAAGTAAACTCTTGTTTATTATATCTAAGAGTCCAGGAATGGTGGCATCTACCACGGCAGCCATGTGATTTGCATTTACATGCTGAATCTCGTCACCTACTTTATGGTAGTGATCAAAATTTGTGAAATCAAAAGTGCTGAAGGTTTGTGCAGGAACATTGAACTCGAGTGCAAACGGGTAGTTGTCTGAGCGTTTATATAATTGATATTGGGCAGCTTGTTCCAATTTACCAGTAACTATGCGTTTAATATTTGCATTGTTAAACACCTCGCCCATATTAGAAGTGTCGTATCCAGTGAGATAAGCTATGTAAGGAGTGTCTACCATGGGAACGCCAGTCATTTCGTAATTTATCATGGCAACGACATTTTTGTTTTCGGCTTTCATTTTTGCGGCAAGGTGTTTAGAACCTAACAATCCTTTTTCTTCAGCGCTAAAAAACGCAAACACCACGGTGCGCCTATTAAAATCCAGTTTTGTAAGAATCTCAGCAATTGCCAGAACGCTCGCCGTACCGGTTGCATTATCATTTGCGCCGTTTGCAATAGAATCGCCTTCTACCGCGTCTATAAGTCCTATGTGGTCATAATGTGCTCCTATAACAATAACCTCATCTTTAAGAATACCGTCACTACCAGGTAACATTCCTACCACGTTAAAACCGTTTACTTTTTCGGTTTCAAACGGGTCTAAGTAACTACCTTCATAAGGTTTAACACCTAAATTTTCCAGTCGCTCTCTTAGGTAACTTGCAGCTTTTAAAATACCGTCTGAACCGGTATCTCTACCTTCTAAGTCGTCACTTGCTAGAAAAGCAACATCTGTCGCGATACTTGTGGCACTTGCAACAGGAATTTTTAATTCCATATTAGAACTAAGCGCATTTGCAGCACGGTCAACTGTAGCTACTTGTTTCGTTGAACTACACGCGACCAAAATAAGCGCGGCAAAAAGAGAGAGAAATTTGTTCATGGTGGTAAATTTTATGTAAAGATAAGTTGCTGGCATTAAAAAACCCATCAGCTAGTGATGGGTTTTGCGTTCTATAGCATAATATGCCTATACGTACATGACGATAGGGTTCTCTATATATTGTTTAAAGGTCTGTAAAAAAGCTGCTCCCGTTGCACCATCTACGGTTCTATGGTCACAGGCCAGCGTTATTTTCATCACATTACCTATCACAATCTGGCCGTTCTTAACAACCGGTTGCTCCACAATCGCACCTACAGACATAATTGCACTGTTAGGCTGGTTGATAATAGAGGTAAACTCCGTAATACCGAACATCCCTAAGTTAGAAATAGTAAAGGTGCTACCTTCCATTTCTTTAGGCTGCAGTTTTTTATCACGTGCTTTAACTGCAAGTTCCTTAACCTTAGCACCTATTTGCTGGAAACTCATCTGGTCTGCATATTCCAGTACTGGAACTAGTAGACCATCTTCAACTGCAACGGCTACACCTATATTAATGTGTTTTGCAATACGGGTTGCTTTTTCTGTCCACTGGGTATTCACCTTCGGGTGCTTGCGCAGTGCCATGGCCGCAGCTTTTATGACCATGTCATTAAAACTAACCTTGGTATCTGGTAAATTATTAATCGCTACTCTTGCTGCAATTGCATTGTCCATATCCAGGTCTAAACCTAAATAATAGTGCGGCGCAGTAAATTTAGATTCTCCTAAGCGTTTTGCAATAGTCTTGCGCATTTGTGAGTTAGGAACTTCTTCCCAAGTAGGCTCGCCTACACCAACAAATGCTTGAGCACTACCAGCACCAGCACTTGCAGCGCTAGGTACGAAGTTCTCTATGTCTTTCTTAACAATGCGACCATTTTCTCCAGAGCCTGAAACTTGAGAAAGGTTGATGCCTTTATCCTCGGCCAGTTTTTTAGCGAGTGGCGATACAAAAATGCGGCCTCCGTTTGAACTAGAAGTATCTTGACTGCTTGAATGACTTGGAGCTGGTGCTTCTTTCTTTTCTTCTTTAGGAGCTTCTTCTTTTTTAGGCTCTTCTTTAGCTTCCTGCTTTTCCTCTTTCTTTGCAGGTGCGCTGTCTTTTTGAGAAGCAGCTCCTGTAATTCCAGAAATGTCAGTTCCCGCTGGGCCCAGAATAGCTAGTAAGGTATCGACCTTTGCAGTCTCACCTTCTTGAATGCCTATTTTTAAAAGCGTTCCATTGTAGAACGATTCAAATTCCATGGTGGCTTTGTCTGTTTCAATTTCAGCAAGGATATCTCCTTCCTTAACCTCATCACCTTCTTTCTTGAGCCATGTAGCGACTGTACCTTCTTCCATGGTATCGCTTAATCGAGGCATGTTAATTATTTCAACACCTTCTGGTAAAGAATCTGCACTGCCTGATTTTTCTACCTCTTTAGAATCTGCATCGCTAGCTTCTGCATCTTTATCATTATCGCTTGAACTTTCTTGAGAATTTTCCGCTTTTTTGTCTGTATTACCGTCAGACTTGCCAGCGATATGCTCACTGATGTCCTCACCTTCTTCACCTAAAATACAGAGTAATGTATCCACCGGAGCAGTTTCTCCTTCTTGTATTCCAATATATAAAAGAGTTCCATTATAGAAAGACTCAAACTCCATGGTAGCCTTGTCTGTTTCAATCTCAGCAAGGATATCACCTTCAGAAACTTTATCTCCTACTTTCTTTAACCACGTCGCTACAACGCCTTCTTCCATCGTGTCGCTCAGTCGCGGCATGTTTATAATCTCTGCCATCTATTAAAGTTTTGCTGGTAAAAATGGATAATCTTCTTGCTCGTAAACAGCGTCAAACATGAGGCTGCGTTCTGGGAACGGTGACTCGTCTGCAAACTTTTCACATTCATCTACGCGTTCTTTAACGCGGTCGTCGATTACTTTTATTTCGTCCTCTGTAATACCATGCTCCTCCATAAGTCTGTTTTTAACAGTCGTAATAGGGTCTATTTTTTGGTATTCTGAAACTTCATCTTTTGTACGGTATAATTGTGCATCACTCATGGAGTGGCCTCTATAACGATATGTTTTAAGCTCTAAGAAAGTAGGACCGCCACCAGTTCTAGCGCGTTCTATTGCCTCATGCATAGCCTCGGCAACTTTTTCTGGGTCCATAGCATCTACAGGGCCGCACGGCATTTCATAGCCCAGACCTAGTTTCCATATTTCTGTATGGTTTGCGCTGCGTTCTACACTCGTACCCATCGCATAACCGTTGTTCTCAACACAAAAAACCACTGGTAAGTTCCACAACATTGCTAGGTTAAACGCCTCGTGAAGCGAACCTTGTCGCGCAGCACCATCGCCAAAAAACGTTAACGTTACTGCATCAACACCGTGATATTTATCTCCAAAAGCAATTCCTGCGCCTAGTGGTATTTGTCCACCTACAATACCGTGACCTCCGTAAAAACGGAACTCTTTTGAAAAAATGTGCATAGAACCACCTAAACCATGTGAGGTTCCAGTAGCTTTACCGTAAAGCTCAGCCATCACACGTTTTGGATCCACGCCCATACCTATAGGCTGTACGTGATTACGATATGCTGTTATCATTTTATCTTTAGTAAGGTCCATGGCATGCAGCGCACCAGCAAGTATGGCTTCCTGCCCGTTGTAAAGGTGTAAGAAACCCCTAACCTTCTGTTGTATGTAAACTTGTGCTAGCTTGTCCTCAAACTTCCTCCAGAAAAGCATTTCCTCGTACCAGTTTAATAAAACCTCTTTAGTTACTTTTTTCATTAATTGTGAATGTGTTTATGATGCTTTCGCGAAAGCGGAATCCCTAAAATACGAAGCGCAAGGGAACTACCTAAACTTTGCTAAGCAAAAATAGCCCAAAAAAGCTTAAAGAAAAACCATAAAATGGCTAAAAAAGTAGCGAAATCGTTATAGGTAAGACTGGTCGAAAATAAGAGGCAATAAATCTTTCAAAGAAGATGCTTTTGCGACGGTTCCAGATGCGCCCATAAAGTGAATAACGATGGGCTGTTGTTGATTATTTTCATATTCGGCAATCGCTTGTCTGCATGCACCACATGGTGGCACAGGAATTTTAAGCGTGTCGTCTTTAGGACTTGCGGTAAGCGCCATCTCTTTGATAGCGACACCTGGGTATTGTGCACCAGCTGCAAAAATTGCAACACGTTCTGCACAAAGACCAGAAGGGTAAGCCGCATTTTCCTGATTATTACCTGTGACAACAATGCCGTTTTCCAGCATAATTGCACAGCCCACCGTAAAATTTGAATACGGTGCATATGCGCGGTGGCGAGCTGCAACAGCTTGCTCCATTAATGACTGCACGTTTGCTTCTAACTCGTTGATATCATCATAGAGCTCCAGCGTGATGTTTATTGCTAACTTTTTGATAATCTAATATTCAGTATACTCATCGCCAAACTGGAAGGACAAACCAAATCGCAACGTGCCCTCTAAAGGACTGCGCACTCTACTGGTCGAAAACAGGTAGGACAAATCAATATTTATCGAAGAGAATTTGAAACCAGCTCCCATGGAAAGGAATTTACGGGCTCCTTTATCATCGGCTTCATTAAAATAACCAGCGCGAAGTGCAAAACTATCGTTGTATGTGTACTCTGCACCTAGCGCCCATGTAAATTCCCTAAGTTCTTCACTGAAACCTCCCGGCGCATCTCCAAACGATTGGAAAATACCGTCTATGAAAGTAACATCATCATCCTGACCTTCTAATATTTCGTTAGGCGTACCGTTCATATTTGAATCTCCAGTTTCTCTAATAGGTGGTGTAGGCACTAGCAGTTTGTTAAACTCAATCGTCACGCCTACCTTACTCAGACCGTCATTTAGGAAAAAATCTATTCCAGCACCTAGCCCCATGTTTGTAGGCAAGAAGTTCTCTTGTCCACCTTCATCATAGGTTATTTTAGGACCTATGTTAGAAATATTGAAACCAGCTCTATAACGCCCGGTAATGTCTGAAATCGCAACCTCTTCAGACTGATAATATCCAGAAACGTCTACTCCAAAACTATTTGCAGCTGTAGCGTCATTATTAACTCCTTGAATACGTAAATCACTTCTTAAAAACCTTCCTGTAACGGCCATGGCAAATTGCTCACTTAGTTTTAAGGAATAAGTGCCATCTAATACGAATTCATTAGGAGACTCTTCTCGACCAGGGTCGTTTGCATCTTGTCTTAGTGTTATACTACCTAAGCTGAAGTAACGTAGACTACCCGCAAATGCACTGTTTTCGTTAATGCGATTTGCATAAACAATTTGAGCTATATCAATGTCATTAACTAAGTTTCCTAAATACGGTGTGTAAGCAAGACCTGCATTTTGCTCTCTTAAAAGAAAAGCATATTTTGCAGGGTTCCATTGTTGTGACCAAGCGTCGGCACTGGTGGCAACACCCATATCTCCCATACCAGCGGAACGTGCGTCACCCGCAATTCTTAAGAATGGCAAGGCTGTTGTTATGGTACGTGTATCGTTATCTTGAGCTTGTAAAGTGTTTGCAAATAGGGTAAATATTGCAATGGATAAACCAATTATTTTTTTCATTTACTTCTTTTAAGTGGGGCAAATATATACTAATCAATACTATTTTAAAGAATCACCAATTTCTCGATTTTAGAGGTAACCTGATTTGTTAACGTAGATTTTACAGTAATCTTATAAACGTAAACACCTTTT
>JANQTO010000279.1 GCA_030731685.1 Nonlabens sp. | reverse complement strand
TGCCGGAATAGTTAGTAACAGCACAGATTCTTATTAAACTCCCTAAATCATTTATTCAAAGAAATGCTTTAGGGAGTTTTGTTATTTAATTGAAAAAATAGGTCAAACCTAAATTAAAATCTTGCGTATTTAGAGATAGTTCAAATACGTTTGCTGTACTTTCAAAGTCGTTGTCAAATTTATTGGAATTTCTAAAGTATCCCAAGGCTCCTAGCTGTGCTTGCATAGCAAAACGATTATTTATACGGTAGGCAATACCTGGCCTGAATCCAACGAAAAGTTGGTTTGAAGAACTTTCGGAGTTAAATAAAGGTGTGACGCCTGGCTGTGTAAAGTTTCTATCTTGGTCTGACTCGCTCCACGAGTAACGTACTTCTCCCTGAAGGCTCAATGCTAGTTTTTCATTTATGGAAAAGTACTTTTTTAAATAAGTCGCGATACCATATTGAGAGGCATTAAAATCATCGCTCGAAGTTTCTGAAAAAGATTCACCTTTTGAATACTGGTAGGAAAGACCTAATCCTAAAACTAAATTATCTTTTAAAGCATAACCTAATTGAGGTGCAAAACCGATGTTGGTTCTCGTGGATGTATTGACGACACCCACATTTTGTTCCGTACGTTCAGAATCTGAAAAACCTACGTTTATACTACCTATTAACTCATAGGTGCCTGATGTAATGAACGATGGTGACTCTGTTTGGGCAAGGCTGATCGCCGCAATAAGTAATGTTATTGAAAAGATGATTTTTTTCATTATGTAATTTTTAAATTATTACATAGATAGTACAATTTAATCTTTGTGAATATTACCGTAAAATCAATTAATTGTTAATTTTAAGCGTGCCTATTTAGACAGCATACTTTCAAACTATAACTTTGTTACTATGATTAACGTTCCTCCTCGTTGCGTCCTGCAACTATAAAAATCAGGTGCTTGATTTGATTTCAAAATAGTCACCTCTTTTAGAGCTTTAGGACTTATGCGTAACTTAGTTACTGTCTCCAAATCTATCGGTACTCCGTTCAAAATAATTAATCCTAACTTTCCCTCGTTACTATTTGGGTCACCTTCTTGAATTTTTTTGAAATTAAGAAGTTCCTCCAATGAATCTTGCGCTATATAAATAGAATTCTTGTCTTTATGTAGGGTTACCGATTTGATATTATCACCACCTAAATAATAATTTTCAAATTCAATTAAAATTGAGTCAAGATAAACACTATAATCACGTCGTTCCTTTCTGAGGATATTGTCACGATTATAAGATATGTGCCTAACGGAACAACTGCTTAATAGAAAAAAAATCAAAATGAGATAAAAGCTTCGCATACTGTTTGTTTAAAACAAATATGCACGGCCCCACAAAATAATTAAAGAAGAAATGAGTAATTACCTTAGTTGAATGAGTGAGTTAAGCAAAGAATGCTTGTTCCTAAATAAGAACGCTAGTTGTAAACAAACTTCACAATAGGTGTAACCAATTTACCATCTTGCCATGCATACTCTCTTACCTTTTGCACTGTGCGATATTCTGAATCATTATCATCAAGATAGGAACCTTCTTCTCCTGAGTATATAATCATTCCTTGATTCCCATGTTCATCGTTTGGAAATATGAGCCTTTCGATTTTGTGGTATACATCAGCATCACCTACACTACTAAAATACCCTAGACTATTGAAGTCACCTGTTTTTGTACTGAAAGTGAAATAGCTCAAACCGCCTTCTTCACCACAAGATTCTGCTAGGTAATCAACCTGTATGACGTGGTCTATTCCTGTGAGCCCACGATTATCATATACATTTACTGCAAAGCTCAGATTTTGCAAGTCAAAGGTTCCTAGTTCCCTGTATGTGTTGTTACCAGCTAGTCTGAAAGAAATTTGCTGCGCATATTCATCTCTAGTATTTGAATTTACTCGGATGTATAATAGGTGAGAATCATTGTTAAATGGAAGTCTTGCCAACGAGATAAGCCCTGAAGCAAGGTATCCCTTCTTACCATTTGCAGTTACTTGAACCCAAGGTAAGGCAATTCCATTCACGGTAATTACGCTCTTGCTGATTGCCTCTATAGTGACCGCTGTATTCACAGGCAACAGAGCAATTTTATCACCACTGGCATCTGGTTTTGCTCGTAGTGTCAGGTTGTCGGCAAAGGTGTAGTAGGTTTTTCCCAGTTCTAGTTGCTGTCCGTTCCAGTGGCTATTCTCGGGTTGAGCGTCACTTATTGCAGTCCAAAGCAAAAACATAAATAGCACAACATATTTCATAACGTTCTATTTAATTGGGATATGATAAATCAGTAGTCTAATCTACCACTCGCGCCAGTCCTCTGTAGTGTCTTCTGTTCTTTTATTATACCCTTTTAAATAACCCGCGAGAATAATAATGTCTGCAAGTTGTTCACGCTGGTCTGTTTCTATGAGTTCATATTCACAGGCTTCGTTCAAATCGTTTAGCGCAAGCACCACCTTTTTAATATGCGGCAACGCTTTTTTCTTAGAGTCGGCTGCCGACATATCACCTAGGAAGCCGTCAATGAGCTTCATGCACTTTTCTACATCCTTAGCTGTATAAGCACTCTCACCAGGTTCCATGTATTCCATCATAGAAGCACGTACACTTACTACGATGCGGTTTATATCGGCATTTTCTTTTAAATTCATTCAGTTTGTAATTATTGGTCAGTGCAGCTTTCTGGGCTGCAAAAGGTTAATATAATAAAGTTTAGGACAATTCAATACTAAACCTTAAATATATTGTTCGATATATAGCATAAATGTATATCAATCGGTTGTTTTTAGGCAATCGTCGCACCGTTCACCACAGCGTCGTCTGGATTTACAAAAACCAGTTTGCCGTCATGCTCAGCAAGTAAAATCATACCTTGAGATTCCACACCACGCAGCATCCTAGGCGCTAGATTTGCAAGTACCGTTACTTTGCGACCTACGAGTTCTTCAGCCGTGAAGTGTTGTGCGATACCAGACACAATGGTGCGTTTGTCGATTCCAGTATCTACGGTCATGACCATAAGCTTGTCTGCTTTGGGCATTTTCTCAGCAGTGAGAATCTCGCCTACGCGCAGGTCCATTTTCATAAAGTCGTCGTAGTTTGTTTCTTCTTTCTGTGCCATAAGTGTTGGGTTTGTAGCTTTATTTGCCGCTTTGGTTGCTTCTAGTTTTTCTAGCTGCGCTTGTATTTGTTCGTCTTCTATTCTTGAGAAAAGTAGTTGTGCTTCATTAATTTTGTGTCCTGCTGGCAACAATTCTTGAGTCTGTTCAACCGTGTTCCATGTAGGTTTAGACTGCTCTTGACCCAGCATAGCTGTTAACTTTTTAGAAGTATGTGGTAAAAAAGGCTCGCCCAGTATGGCTAGTGCGGCAGCGATTTGCAAACCTACGTACATCACCGTTTTTACGCGTTCTGGGTCTGTTTTAATCAGTTTCCACGGCTCTTCATCGGCCAGGTACTTATTTCCTAGTCGTGCAAGATTTAGGTACTCATTAGCGCTTTCGCGAAAGCGATATCTATCCAAGCTATCTGCAAGCAACTGTGGATAGGTCTTTACAGCAGCCAGCGTTTCTAAATCTCGTTCCGTAAATGTTCCTGGGGCTGGAACAATACCTTCATAATATTTGTGAGTTAGAACCAAAGCGCGGTTTATAAAGTTTCCTAAAATAGCAACCAGCTCATT
>JANQTO010000278.1:3371-3706 GCA_030731685.1 Nonlabens sp. | reverse complement strand
CAACCATTTTACAACCCGAAATTCACCCCTAAAATAAACGCTCCATAATTACGGTCACTAGTAATACTACGCACATAATCTAAACGAAATGGGCGGAATTTACCGAAACCTATATTGTCTATTCCTGCGCTAACTTCGAAGTAAGGATTTTGGTCTGTGAATAGCGCTTTACCGCTTAAAATAAGGTCGTAGTTAAGCCTGTTTATTCCTGGAATTTTACCTAAAATAAATCCTTTAAAGTCATGCTGTAAATGAATTTGCGCATAATCGCCACTGGTACTATAATCGTAATAAGGCAGTAATCCAAAACCATACTGGTTCAGGGCGCTGGTTTT
>JANQTO010000278.1:637-3361 GCA_030731685.1 Nonlabens sp. | reverse complement strand
CATATCAAAACCTTGATAAACGCTTGCACTAAATTGGTGGAAATCATAACCATCGCGACTGGCTGCAAAACCACCTTCGAATATCAGACTTATGGTAGGATACTTTTCGTTTGTGATGTTGAATTTTTGGTCTGGATAGCTTTGGAATTTTTGGCCAGGTCTGATGGTAAGTCCTAAACCAACTTTTACCAAGTCGTGGTCATCTATAATTGCTAGCCTACTATTTCCTAGAATAACGGGATTGTTGATGGTGTATGACCTATCTGCTCTTGGATAAAAAGTCTGGTCTGTGGTATTATCAAGTCCTTGTCGCTGCTCAAAACCTGCGCTAGCACTTATGTAAAAGCCGTTTGCAATTTCTTCACTGTACCCTGCACGCACAAAATCGACCTCGTAAAACTTTGCAAAATTTTGCTCTAAAAACAGCGTTGCAACGGTGTTTTCTAAGGTATTTATGGGTTCGTTATTATTGATTTGTCTTACTTGCGTTCCAGCACTTAAACTAACCGACCTGCGGTTTGTACGGTTAAAACGATAGGATGCCGTTGCGTCATAACGCAAGCGGTCGTCGCTCACACCATAATTGATATTAGAACCTATGTAAAGACTACGGTTGTAGTCATCATCAAAACCTTTTGAGTAGCTGAAGCCTGAACCTATCACAAAGCCTTGAACCGTATTGAAGCCCTTAAAGTTTCCAAGTCCCAAAACACCGTCGTAACTATAACGCTCATTTTTGTTGCTGTTGCGGTATGTATAACCCGTGAGTAGTTTTAAGAATTTGAATTTATTATTTACACGGTCCACGCTATCTTTATATTTAGGGTCGTTGCGCACCGCAGATATGCTGTCCTTTTTAATGTAATCTTTGTTTTCTTCAAAGGTTAAAGGCACAGGTCGTTTCTCGTTCCAGTAGGCAGCGTCTTTCTTATTTGCCTCTGGTTTGAAACTAAGAACCTCAGGGCCAAAACTTTTCTTAGTGAACTCTGGTTTGAAATTATAAGAGGTATAGTTTGCAAAAAACCTACCTGTTCCATTGAAGCCAAAAAGCCCAAATGCAAAATCAATAGTTTGTGAGCGTTTTACCCAATCACCACTACTAGGTTCAAAGGTAAAATCCTGAACAAAGGTGAGTTTTTTAATTACGGGAACATTGATGTTTTCTCCAGCGGTGCTCAGTTCCAAGCCGTCTATGGTCCACTGGTCTTCAACAATGTAAATAATACCGTCAAAGGTATTGTCTTTTGGTCTTTTGGATTTTACTTCTATTTTATTGATAAGAAACTTGTTGTCATCGTAGAAGGTCCCTAGTAATTTATAGTTGTAGTAATTGAAAGCATAGTCGGCAATAGGAGAGACGATGCGGTTGTTGAGGTCTATATTATTGTTGTAGAAGTCGAAGTTTGCGCTTTCGGCCGTGTTCACGCTAAAACCGTTATCGTCACCGCTTATTTTACTGGCGATGATTGTTTCCTTAAAATCATCTGGTGCGTTATAGGCAATCTCTGATACCGTTTCAGACAAGTACACAATACCACTGCGAGAAAGAGAATCCAGGGAACCGTCTAGGTCGCCTATTTCCTGACCGAATAATTTCTTAGGAACATCTTCCATTTTCCAAAGTCCGCGAGAGTAGAAGTCGGCAGTATAGCTGGAGAATTTTTTACGGTTTGCTTCTCGATTTTTAATGGCTTCCCGTATAACACGGTTTGCAGGATTTTCGCCACTGTTTACAACGATTGTGGCAAGGGATGTTTGCTCTTCCTCAAGTTTTATGTCCTTTGTGATTTCTTTACCAGCAAGAACTACGGTGATTGTTTGCGATTTATAACCTAAGCTTTGATAGGTGATTTCAAAACTACCTGCTGCTGGAACTTTAAAGCTGTAGCTGCCATCTACATTTGTTGTTGTTCCTGTGTAAGAACCTTTGATGTAGATACTTGCAAATGCAATGGGCTCGCTAGCGGCATCAGTTACGATTCCTGAAACTACATTTTGTGCAAGCGCAATCGTGGAAAAAAATGCGAAAGCTACGTATAGGAAAAAACGAATCATGGAGGCTGGTTTATGGTTAGTTAATTACTAGACGTACTAAATTATAAAAAGTTGCCTTATTTATAATCTTTTTTTATCTGGTCTAGTTTGCGCTTATTATCGCGGTCTTTAAGAGTCTCGCGTTTGTCAAAGAGTTTTTTTCCTTTGGCAAGTGCGATATCCAGTTTAGCAAAACCTTTGTCATTGATAAACATGCGCAACGGTATGATAGTATTTCCCGTAGAGTTTACGTCTTTTTCAAGCTTCTTGAGTTCCTTGCGGTTTAATAAAAGTTTGCGTGCTTGTTTAGGTTGGTGAGAGAAGTAACTGGCGTGGGAATATTCTTGTATGGTCATATTAATGACCCATAGTTCGCTGTTTTGGAACTCGCAAAAACTTTCGGCAATACCAGCTTTTCCTAGGCGTATGGCTTTAATCTCAGAACCGCCCAGCACGATACCTGCCGTATACTTGTCCAGAATCTCAAATTCAAACCGCGCTTTACGGTTCTTTATTTCTATTTTATTGTTGAATTTCATACCTACGTGCAAATATAAACAAAGGTGTGCGCAGGCTTCTTATATTTGTACCATGAAAAAGTGAGAAAAATTAAAGTTATGCTTGTTAGCTATTTTTGTTTTCTATTTTCAAATTTTTGTTTTTTAGAAAAAAATAGTTTTGTTGTGTTTC
>JANQTO010000278.1:0-627 GCA_030731685.1 Nonlabens sp. | reverse complement strand
GCTTGCAATTGCAAGCTTCGTTTTTGTAGGTTGTGCAGATGAAAAGCCCGATGCATCTCAAATAATAGAAAAGGCGATGCAAGCGCATGGCAGCAATCTACTTAAAAACAGCCTGACGACCTTTCACTTTAGGGGAACGGCATACTCCATAGAACGAGATAAAGGAATTATTAACTTTTCCAGAACATTTTTTGTGGAAGGTGATACGATTAAGGACATTAAAACAAATAGCGGCGTTACGCGGTATCGAAATGGAGTAAAAGAAACCCTAGCCGACTCAATTCTCCAAAAGTACGACTCATCCATAAACTCTGTGGCTTATTTTTCGCAATTGCCTTACAGTCTTGATGGACCAGCCGTTATTAAAAAATACCTGGGAATGGATACCATTAAAGGTAAAAAGTATCACGAGATTGAAGTAACATTTAGCGAAAACGGAGGTGGCGAGGACCACGAAGATGTTTTTGTGTATTGGGTAAACGAGCAGTCACACCTTATAGATTATCTAGCTTATAGTTATTGTGAGGCCGACTGTGGATATCGCTTTCGCGAAAGCGTAAACCGTACAACCCATAACGGTGTTATCATGCAGGATTATAAGAATTACAAAGCAACCGTACGCGACCC
>JANQTO010000277.1 GCA_030731685.1 Nonlabens sp. | reverse complement strand
GTGTTGCTGTAAGTTTTGCTTCTTCAATAGTGCTCTGGACAATACTCATTGCCTCGGTACGTGCGGTGTCTTTGAGAGATTCTACGAGCTGTTTTTTAGCATCCTCTGCACTCATGCTGCTTATTACCTCGAGTTGTTTTACTTGCGAGGCGTGCATTTTGTCTACTTCATTTTTTTGTTTCAGCAGTGCCTCACGTTTTTCGTCTATTTCTTTGAGTTGGGCTTCTAGCTTTTGAGTGAGCTGTTTGTTAGTAGCTAACTCGCTGGACACCTTAGACTCCTTGTCACGTATGCGTTTCTCTGCATCGTTCATTTTTTTCTCGCGGTTGTTGATTTCAGACTCGTGCTGTGATTTAAGCTATATGAACTTTTCTTTTGCGTTGAGGGTTTTTTCATTTTTTATGCGCTCACCTTCAACAGTTGCCTCCTTAATTACTGCTTTAGCTTCTTTTTCAGCCTCTTGTAAAATTTTAGACGCCTTTGTCTTTTCTAACGATTTTGCGATTAAATAGCCTATTGCCGCTCCTACAACGAGTGCGATAATGGCATAAAGTATAGTATTGTCTCCCATGGTTAAGTTTATAAAAATAAAAACCTGCACTTATTTATCTGTTTTGAATGAACTCCTTAAATAACGTTTAAGGCTAACGAGCTGATCAAGGATCCGGCTATGAAATCCGGCTTGCTTTTACAACCACGACTCACCTTCTTTAAAGAATTATGTGTTGAGTTCATCAAAAATGAAACAAATGCAGGTAGTAACTGTTTATGTAAATAAAGAACGATTAAGATATATGTGTGTCGAGCAACTGGTTAAGAGCAACTATCTGCTCCATGGCCTCACTCAAATCCACACTTTTATCTATGGTATTTTGCTCTGCTTTTGCAGCAAATTGCAAGGCGCACATAGCAAGCACGTCTTGTTTATCTCTTACTGCATAACTTTTCTCAAGTTGCTTGAGCATGACCTCTATATTCTTAGCGGCCTTGCGCAGTCCTTCTTCTCGAGAAGGATCTATGGTTAGTGGATAAACCCTATCGGCAATCGATATTTTAATTTTGAGTTTATCTTCCACCTTATGCAAGTTGAGCAATACACTGATCTATTTCTTTCACGAGTGCATTTATTTTGAGCTTTGTTTTTGTTTTGTAATCATCACTACCTAGCATAGCATTTGCGGTTTTGAGCGCCACAAGCTCTTCTTCTTTATTTTCTAACGCAATTTTAAGGTGGTTATTATCATTCTTAATAGCGATAATGGCATCATCTTTAGACTGCACTGTTGCTTGTAGCTTGTCATTTTCTTCAATCAAAGCCTTGATTTTCAATTCAATACTTTTTAATCCTGAAGCCAATTCCTGCATCCTACAAATTTTATGCTGTTCTTACAAAATTAGACTTACTGCGAGACTTTTCAAACTATTATGGAACAAAGTTTGTACATTCCTTTGCCGCTTCCCCGTTGCAACATTATATTTATCTCATGGTTACACGATTATCTTTTATTATTCTGGCAGTTTTGTTATTTCCTCGCTTTGGCGAAAGCCAAACAATCAAAAATCTACCACAGGATTATTTTATAAATCCATTAGATATCAACTTACGTTTAAGTGGTTCTTTTGGCGAGCTACGTTCTAATCATTTTCACAGCGGCCTGGACATTAAAACAAATCAAGTAACTGGGCTGCCCGTTTATGCTGTGGCAAACGGTTATGTGAGCCGTATTAAAATACAAACCTACGGTTACGGAAAGGCTCTTTACATTACGCACCCTAATGGTTATGTGAGCGTTTATGCGCATTTAAGCAAATTTTCTCCACGCATTGAAGCCTACGTGAAGAAGTTACAATATGCCAAAGAAACCTATGAAATAGAGCTTTTTCCAAATGACCTAGAACTGCGACTGGATCAGGGTGAGGTTGTTGCCTACAGCGGCAATACGGGTGGTAGCGGTGGTCCTCACCTACATTTTGAAATACGGGACAGTGCAGAGCGCATTATAAATCCTTTGCTTTTCGGTATAGATATAGCCGACTCTAAAAAACCGCTCGTGAAACAAATGATGGCTTATCCACTCGATGAGAACTCGACCATTAATGGTAAACGCGAACCGTTCCAACTGCGAGTAATTCCACAGAAAAACGGCACGTTTAAAGTAGAACCGTTCAAGGCATACGGCACCATAGGTATAGGTGTAAACACGTCTGACCAGATGGATTATGAGCGTAACCAAAATGGTATTTATTCCCTGACTACCCATTTCAACGGTTCTAAGAATTTTGAAATGACCTTTGACCGGTTCTCGTTTGACGAAACCCGACACATCAATCAGCTTATAGATTATAAATTCTTTAAGGAACATAAATCGCGTATTTCTAGATTATATGTTCCCGAAGGTAGCCCACTAAGCATTTACCGAAATACAAAAGATGGCGGTAAACTCAATATCACAGAGCCTAACACTACCCATACTTACAAGATTGAAATTTGCGATTTTAAAAACAACTCGAGCGTTGTTCACGTTGAAATCGTTAATGATGACATTCCATTAGAAAAGCAAGTACCAGATAATACAGGCCTGACCTATGTCAACCATAATATTAGTTTCAATGAAAACTATGGCAAGTATAGTCTCTCCATTCCCAGTGGTGCGCTGTATGAAAACGCACTCATAGAAATTAAAGAGAGTGGCGATAAATTAATTGTAGGAAAGGACGAGATACCTGTGCATAAAAACATGTACATAAGTTATGATATGAGTTCCAAAACTGGTGACAACATGAAGCAATATTACATTGCCGAAGTACAGCCTTGGGGTGCGCTCTACCATATTGACTCTAAACTTAAAGGAACAACGCTTAGTGCTGGCACGCGTAACTTTGGCACGTACACTGTTGCAAAGGATGACCTCGCTCCTACCATCGCACCACTTAATTTTAAAGATAAATCGTGGATAAGCAATGCAAAAACCTTGAAACTACAAATAGATGACAGGCAATCGGGCATTAACGGGTACCGCGCCACCTTAAACGGAAACTTCATTTTAATGGAATATGAGTATAAAGATAAAATGCTCACACACGATTTAGCAGATAATGTCGTTACTGATGGTGAAAACCTCCTTAAGGTCATCGTAACTGATAATGTAGGAAATAGCACTACTTTTGAAGCTGTACTAAACTTTAAGAGCTAAAATACCCATTTGAAAACAACCCTAACGCTACTTTTTCTAGCACTTTGCTGTCTGGTAACCGCCCAAACGGCCATTATTTATGGCGTTATTCTGGACGAAGACAACAACCCGATTCCTAACGTAAACATAATCGTAGAAAACAGTCTCACCGGTACAACGACCGATGCGACTGGAGCCTACACGCTTACCGTACCCGCAAAAGCACCGTTTACCATAAAATTTACCGCAGTAAACCTACAACCCGTAGAAATTAAAGACCTTGTCCTGCGCACAAACGAGCAGTTCTGGTTCAACCCAGTGATGAAGGTAAACATAGAGCAAATCGTAACTATCGTTATTGAAAGACGTAATACCAGAGAATTTGCAGGAATTACTACAATAGACCCACCACTTTTACGCAAAATTCCTGGCGCACAGCCAGGTGTAGAAAATTTGCTTAAATCATTACCTGGTGTCATAAGCAACAACGAGCTGAGTACGCAATATGGCGTGCGCGGCGGGAACTATGACGAGAACTTAGTTTACATCAATGAG
>JANQTO010000276.1 GCA_030731685.1 Nonlabens sp. | reverse complement strand
TTTTTTGCAAATATTCAGAGTAATTTAGACGTTAACGGTAAGACTGCAGAGAATATATCGATGACATTAGTATTAGCAGGTTTAGGATATGAGCACTACTTTACAGATCATTTATTATTTTACGGTTATGCAGCCTATACCCTAAATGACGATTTTAGGCTCCGCGACAACGAGCGCAACGATATTTTTACGATAAACGACCAACCTAGTGTTTATGCGAGAGCTGGTCTTAAATTCAAATTTTAATGGCAAATATTTTAGTAATAGAAGATGAGAGTGCAATAAGACGCGTCTTGGTAAAAATACTCGCCGAGGAAAGCAAGACTTACAAGTTGTTTGAAGCCGAAGACGGACTTATAGGTACTGAAATGGTCCGTGACCAAGACTACGACTTAGTACTTTGCGACATAAAAATGCCCAAAATGGATGGAGTAGAAGTACTCGAAGCCATCAAAAAAATCAAACCAGAAATTCCGGTGGTCATGATAAGTGGCCACGGCGACCTAGAAACAGCAGTTAACACCATGCGACTAGGTGCATTTGATTACATATCAAAACCGCCAGACCTGAACAGGTTGCTCAACACCGTGCGCAATGCGCTGGACCGCAAAAAGCTTTTTGTTGAGAATACCATTCTTAAAAAGAAGGTTTCAAAGAATTATGAGATGGTAGGCGAGAGTGAGCTCATAACCATTATTAAAAACATAATAGAGAAAGTCGCACCTACTGATGCACGCGTGCTTATCACCGGTGGAAACGGCACGGGTAAAGAACTTGTAGCGCACTGGTTACATGAAAAAAGCCAGCGTTCTAAAGGTCCTTTCATCGAGGTGAATTGTGCAGCAATACCTAGCGAGCTTATCGAGAGTGAGCTTTTCGGGCATGTGAAGGGAAGCTTTACGGGAGCGCAAAAAGACCGTGCTGGGAAATTTGAAGCTGCAAACGGCGGCACCATTTTCTTAGATGAGATAGGTGATATGAGTTTAAGCGCTCAGGCCAAAGTGCTTCGAGCACTACAAGAAAACAAAATACAGCGTGTGGGTAGTGATAGGGATATACAAGTTGACGTGCGTATCCTTGCTGCGACTAACAAGGATTTGAAACATGAAATTGAGGAAAAGCGATTCCGTGAGGATTTGTACCACAGGCTAGCGGTCATATTGTTGAATGTTCCGTCACTCAACGAGCGCCGAGAAGACATACCGTTGCTTATAAAACATTTTGCAGCTAAAATTGCTACAGAACATGGAGCAAACCCTAAGCAATTTGACGATAAAGCACTTTCACTCTTGCAAAATTATGACTGGACAGGTAACATACGAGAATTGCGCAATGTGGTGGAACGCCTTATCATTTTAGGTGGCGTGGCGATAAGCGAGAAGGACGTTAAACTATTTGCGAGCAAATCATGAAAATAAAACACAAAGATTTCTTGGCTTCTGCAACTACCGAACTAGCAAATAGACCAACCTTATTAAAAGACGGACTGGATAAAAAACACGCCGAAAAGCAACTAGACAAATCCCGCCGAGATTTAGCAAACTTTCAGACAAAACTCTATGCACATGACAAACATGCAGTACTAGTGTGTTTCCAAGGAATGGATACCAGCGGCAAGGACAGCCTCATACGTGAGGTATTTAAAGATTTTAACGTTCGCGGTGTCATGCAGCATAGTTTTAAAGTACCTACAGAGCTGGAACGTTCCCATGGATATTTGTGGAGGCATTATGTGGCTTTACCCAGCAAGGGGCATTTCGGTATTTTTAATAGGACGCATTATGAAAATGTTTTGGTCACAAGAGTGCATCCAGAATACTTGATGAGCGAAAACCTCCCTAATTTTAATGGACCAGAAGATGCGACTCCAGAATTTTGGGACATGCGTTTCGAGCAAATACGCAATTTTGAAAAAGAGCTCGTGGAAAATGGTACCATCATTTTCAAGTTTTATCTTCATTTAAGTAAAAATGAGCAAAAAAACAGGCTCATAAGAAGGCTCGAAACACCAGATAAAAATTGGAAATTCTCTGCCGACGATTTGAAGGAGCGTAAACTGTGGGATAATTATATGTCCTGTTATCAAGAAGCTATTCAAAAAACTTCGACAACTGATAGTCCATGGTATATTATTCCTGCTGACGATAAGCCTATGGCACGACTCGCTGTATGCGAGATAATGAATGAAGTACTGAGCACATACACACATGTTCAAACACCAGCACTAGACCAAGAAACTCAAGACAACTTGAATCATTATATACAGGAACTTAGTAATGAATAGGTTGATGAGTTCGCTTTCGCGAAAGCGAACTCATTATACTCATGGCATTAACAAAGACAACATTAGAGGCAAACTGCAGCAATTCTAAATGATATATTTGCTGGCTCAATAAAATAGCATGCCTTTCCAAGATTATTCAAAAGAATTTAAAAGAAATCTAACCATTGCGCTGCCTATTATGGCAGGCCAGATAGCACATCTCATGGTCGCCCTGGCAGACAATATCATGGTCGGCAAACTAGGGCCAGCTGCACTTGCAGCAGTTTCCTTAGGAAATACACTCGTTTTTCTAGCCATGGCCATAGGTATAGGTTTCTCCTTTGCTATCACACCACTAGTTGCTGAAAAACACGCTCAAGAAAATACTGTACATGTGCGTTCATACTTTCATAATGGTATGCTATTATGCGCGATTTTGGGCATAGTACTCTTCGGACTCCTTTACATCTCTGAACCTTTATTGTCCTTATTGAACCAGCCTGATGAGGTTGTGGTCCTCGCAATACCTTATATGAGAATAACTGCTTTCTCGCTTATACCGCTTATGATTTTTCAGGCAGTTAAGCAATTTGCTGATGGTCTATCGCAAACTGTACATTCTATGCGTGCCGCGGTTATCGCTAATGCAATAAATATTTTATTGAATTATCTACTTATATATGGAGCTTTTGGGTTTCCTAGGTTAGAGGTTGCTGGAGCAGCTTATGGAACTTTGATAGCTAGAGTACTTATGGTCCCTATTCTTATTATCCTATTGATGAAAAGAAATGATTTGGCGTTTTATTTTCAGGGAGCATTCAAGGTTTCTTCTGTGGCGATTAAAAAATTGCTGAACATAGGTTTCCCTACAGCCTTACAAATGTTCTTTGAAGTATCACTTTTTACGGCGGCTATTTTACTATCGGGTGTTTTAGGGACAAAAAATCAAGCTGCAAATCAAATAGCTCTAAACTTGTCTGCGATTACATTCATGGTAGGAGTAGGGCTTAGTGTAACCGCTACTGTTAGGGTAGGGAATCAGTTAGGTCTCAAAAACATGCCGGAGTTAAAACGCATAGCGACTTCCATCTTCTTGATGACGCTAGCTCTGGAACTTGTGTTTGCCACATTGTTTATTTTAGGTAGAGATTTACTGCCATGGATATATATAGACGATGCCGAGGTTGTCGCTATAGCATCTCAATTATTAATAGTCGCTGCCATTTTTCAGGTGAGCGACGGCTTACAGGTAGTTTTTCTAGGAGCGTTAAGGGGCTTTCAGGATGTCTGGCTGCCTAGTTTGATATGTTTTGTTGCTTACTGGTTAATCGGTTTTCCTGTTTCCTATTACTTGGGACTTCATACTTCTTTAAAGGCTCAAGGCATTTGGACAGGACTTCTAGTGGGGCTTTCGGTATCCGCAATCTTCATGTTTATGCGTTACCGTCACTTGCTCAAAAAAAGTCTGTAAT
>JANQTO010000275.1 GCA_030731685.1 Nonlabens sp. | reverse complement strand
ATAAATATAACGGTACAGTTTGTCTTAGAAATCGTTCCCGTGAGTTTGCGCAGTGCTTGGGACATTAAACGTGCGTGCAGACCCATTTTGCTATCACCCATTTCACCTTCAAGCTCGCTTTTAGGCGTCAACGCCGCAACAGAATCTATTACAACGATATCTATCGCGCCAGAGCGTATGAGGTTGTCAGCAATTTCTAATGCCTGCTCACCATGATCTGGCTGGGAGATAATAAGGTTCTCTAAGTCTACACCTAGTTTTTCAGCATAAAAACGGTCAAAAGCGTGCTCAGCATCTATAAAAGCAGCAATTCCTCCAGCCTTTTGAGCCTCGGCTATTGCGTGTAAGGTTAATGTTGTTTTACCCGAAGACTCTGGTCCATAAATTTCAATGACACGACCACGAGGCAAGCCACCTACACCTAGCGCAGCATTAAGGGCGACTGAACCTGTAGAAATGGACTCCACATCTTCGATTTGTTTATCACCCATTTTCATAACAGCACCTTTGCCATAAGCCTTGTCCAGCTTATCCATGGTGAGTTTGAGGGCTTTTAGTTTTGCTTCTTTCTCTTTATTATCGCTCATTGTAAAATATTTATATGTAAAAATACGTCGCGCAAGATGCCCGTACAATAGTTATGTAAATGGTTTATTAACTATGCGAGATTATTAGTTTCGCTATTTTGTATTTCGCTTTCGCGAAAGCGAACTATAAACAGGCTTATACCGTTATTAAAGAGAGCTGAACAAAGCGTACATGTGTTCCATAAAAAAAGGGAATCCATTACAGATTCCCTTTTGTAAAATTATTTATTGTGTTTATTGCTTAATAAACTTCAGGGTTGCGGCCTGTGTTCCCTGGGTAATATTTACAAAGTAAACACCGGTTGCAAGTCTATTCATATTATTTAATGTAACTGAATTAGAAACCTGGTCAAAACGCTCAGTGCGTATCACCTGTCCTGTCATATTAACAATAGTAACATTAACTGTTTCCTGCGTAGACTGGTCAAATGCGATGTTAAGCTCGTCACCATTTACCGGGTTAGGGTAAAGTCTAAGACTAGCTGCAAGTGCAGTATCACTAGTACCAGCTGTAGTTTCTATTCTAAATGAACCTACGTGGAAGTCATAATCCTCAGAATCATCAACAGTCCCATCAGAAGCTAAGAAAGCAAACTGAACAAGGCCTGAGTACGAAGAAAGACTTGCAAAGAACTCTGTGCCTGTAACAGCAGGTTGATTTCCTACATTCCATGTTGTTAATGGAACCCATGTCGCACCGTTGTCACTAGAAATAGCAAGAATAACGCTGTCGTCAGAACCCATAGTATCCGTGTTATTAGGTGTGCTCGTACCTGAAAAGGCATAATCTGTAACAGCAACTTCGACTGCAAGGTTATAAGAACCTGTTCCTAAATCATAAGTTTCACTTATCAACCATTCTCTATCGACATTTTGCCAAAGGTTAATAACGTTAGAAGGTATCACGGTTCCACCTGCATTTGTATAAGCTCTACCTGCTTTCCAATCTGAAGCGCCGAAGCCAGAAGGTCCAGCAGCGAGTTCTCCCATACCAGCTTCACTCCAACAAGAGTTAGGTACATTGTTTGTGAAATCCACGCTTACAGGGAACGCATTAACTGGCGCACACTGTGTGGTAAAAGAGAATGGTCCTGAGAAAACACTAAAATCAGTTGCACTACATGCGGCTCTTACATAGTAATCGTAATCAGTTTGTGCAGTTAAACCAGTAGCATTAAATGGATTTGTAACACCAGCATCAGTTGGTGTTCCAGTAGGTGCTGTACCAGCAGGTACTATTTCTACATCCCATGCAGTCTCACCACTACCACCGCTAGTCCATGACAGGCTAGCCATTGTGTCAGTAATGTTAGTTGCCATTAAAGCGCTAGGTTCTAAACAACTAGGTGGAGCAGCGCAAGTATAACTAGCTACCCAACCAGCAGGTTGACCTGATCCATCAGAAGTGAACCTAATAGTTATCGCACCAGCGCCGTTTGTTGCTCTAAATGAGGCAGGAGCTAGTAAATCTAAGGTAAACGCTGGCGCGGTTGTATCTACACCATCATAAACTCTTAAGAAATCCCATGTAGCTTCGATATCTACTAAGGTAAAATTTAAAGTAACCACGTTACCCGCAGCATCAGGAAAATATGTGATTGTATAATCTTCATTTGCACTGTAATTACCAGTTGCACCGCCAGTGTCGTAAACTGTATCTCCACAAGCAGCAAGTGTTGTAAAAGAAACTGGTCCTGTAAAGGTAGTAGCACAATCAGTTCTTACATAAACATCATAAGTCGTGCTTGAAGTTAAAGCAGTTGCATCAAATGTGGTCATAGTTGCATTTGTAGTACCTGGTACTGGAGCAGCTGTACCAGCTGTAAGAACAACAACTTCCCAAGCAGTAGCTGCTGGTGTATTATTCTCAGTCCATGAAATTTGTGCACCAGTTGCGGTAATCATGCTTGCCGTAACTCCTGAAACGTCAAAACATTGTGGCGCTTCATCGACGCTTATTGCATCTAATGAAATATCTCCAGCAAAACTTGCACCTCTATAACCTCTAAAAGTGATGGATATAGTTGCATTAGCATAAGCAGTTAGTGGAACGAACTCCTGGATCCATGGGTCAGTGTTTGCAGCTTGTTGCTGCCCAGTAATGGTACGTACCAATGCTGGTGGGTTTACTCCGTCATTAATGTAAATCTCTAAATCTGATATATCCGCACCGAACATAAAATAATAGAAAGATAGGGTAGGATCATTGAGGTTGCTAAGGTCCACAAATGGTGTGGTCAGGTCTGCAAAATTACCCGCAGCTCCAGAAGAAGTTTCCAAGTAAACAAAAGAATCGCCATCAAATGCACCTGTAGGACCAGTCGGACCAGAAGTGATACTTGGCGTACCACCAGCACCATTTTGCACATCCCATCTGGTAACCGATGAAGAACCAGCTGGACTTGAGGTCCAACAAGAGTCACTAATAGTGCTGCTTGTCGTATCGTTGAAGTTTTCAAAATCTTGTGTAAATGGAGCCATGAATGGACTACACGCTGTACTGGCACTGATAGGTCCTATAACAATGGAAAGTCCGTCACCACTTGCAGTACAGTCTTGAGTAACATAAAAATCATATGCAGTCTGAGGTGCAAGAAGGGTAACAGTTGCAGTATTACCCATTCCGGCAACTACGGTTCCTGCGCCTGTACCTGGTGCAAATCCTGGAGCTCCATATTCAATAGATGAAACGGTGCTTGCATTATTATTTGTCCACGTAAGCGTTGCAGTTGTGTCAGTAATTGAAGCTACAGCAAAACCTGTAGGCTCCTGACATGCCGGTATAGCCTCCCAAACTATATCATCTAGATATAATAAATCGAAAGTAGTCGTAAAAATGTGTCTAAACGCTATGAACGTATCAGTACCAGTGTATGTGTCAAAGTTTACCGTATGCTCCGTATACGTTGTAGTAGCAGGTATGGAGGTAAAAACGGTAAATGTACTTGGATTTGTTGGGTCAGTCATGGTACCTACCTCCAAAGTACTAGTACTTACAGAAGCATCCAACCAGAAACGCAAACGGTGGGTGCCAGCAGAAAGGTTAGCAACCTCAGGTGCTATTAATATGTTGTCTCCAGGAACGGTAGAACCATCAGCACTGTTGGAATCAAGGGCTACACCATTTGGCAAACTATTGTCGGCCGCTGTTGA
>JANQTO010000274.1 GCA_030731685.1 Nonlabens sp. | reverse complement strand
GTAAATCCTGTGCATTTATCAAACTGCGATAACTACCCCATTTAGGCCTTACAAATGATCCGCCTGGACGCCAGTTGTTAATGTTATTGTTGCTGTAATTGAGCAATGTTGCTCCAGTGGCGCTATTTCTTATGGTAATGGCGTAAGTGCCTGCCGTGTTATATGTAACGGTCTCTGTAACATCTACCCAAGTATCTATAAATGGAGATAAACTGGTTTGTAATAATGTAACTTGCGTGTCTGTCGCGGCATAGCGCAGTTGCAGCTGGTCGGGATTTCCCTTTCTGGTGGTTAATGTGTACATGGGCATATCTTCTAACGTACCACCTACAGATTTGAGCTGATGGATATGTGTAAAATTTGAAGATGATTGAAAGCCAGCTGGTAATTTAAATTTCCATTTGTATCGCACAATCTCACCTTGTATACCTTTTAGATTATTGGGAGAAGACGCATAAGTTTTTATTTCGTTTCGTTGCCTGTCGAAACTTGTACAACGATCATTATCTGGCGTGGTATGTATGTAAAACTGAAAAACGTTTGCGTTTAGACTAGTATCAAAAACCTCGTCGATATGGTTGCCAAATGCGTTGTGACTACAATCTGGAGTTTCTATGGGATTTGCGCCTGGTGCCAACACTGACGTGATAAGCGCGTACGTATTTCCTGGACCGTCAGCATTCAGTGTTACCTGAGCCGTCGATGGTTGCGCAAACAGAGCTGCAATTAACAAAGAGACAAATATCTTCATAGGAATTGGTTAACCAATTTTAGAAAACAAATATAGTCTATAATTGTAAACGATAGCTTTTAAGATTGTGGTGCTATGAATCCTATGATTAGCGATTTGTATTAGCTGTAATAAATTAAATATCCACAACTACATCCATTTCCATGGTGACAAAATCGGCATTTGCAATCCAGTAGTCTGATGTGGTCATTTTGTAGGTATTCTTTCCGGTTTCTTCTAGGTACCATGCAATGTTTGAAGCGTCATCAAAGGGTTCTTCACCGCTTATTTGGTTTTCAAAAAGCCTTTTGAACAGTGCATGCCCATCTATGAGTGGTGCTATGCAACGCAAGAAAAGCGCAGCGTCAACGGGTTCTGGCTCGTCTGTAGCGGCTTCTATGGTTGCAGTTACAACGGTAGCCTTTGCATGAGGAAACTTACCGTTGAACGCCTTATAGAGAAGGTTATTTATATCAAAAAACCTAGAATGGTATGAGATGTCTGAATAATGTTCTGCTACATTTTCCTTGAGCATATCGTTAGAAATTTGCTCTATCTGTCCATCGCTAAAATCATCACCTAGTTTAAATTTGAGCAACATGGCTGCGGCTTCCTGCGGTTCAAACTCGGTTATTGCTAGATATAAAAGCTCTCGTAGTTCTTCGGTGCTGCCTTCTTCAGCGGTACCCATTTCGTAGAGTTCCAGTAAGTTTATGATGTCAGTCCGGCTCCATGTATTGGGAATTTCATCGATAACATCTACTTCATCGATTTTTACTTTATAATTCATTTGTCAGGTCTTTATTGAGACGTGAAGGTAAGTGGCAAAGCACTGCAGTAACGTTGATATTATCATAAAATATTAAAGCAATTAGCTTGTATTTAGTATTTTATGTACATGGATTTTTAAGTGTGTTTTTACCTACTCAGCTAAAAAAAGAGCTCCATTACCATGGAGCTCTTTTGCGTTTAACATTTACGACTCTTTGTGAATCTCTACCTGATGCGGATATGGTATTTCAACACCTATAGCGTCTAGTGTAGGTTTGAAATTTTGTTGTAGGTACCAGTAAACAGTCCAGACATCTTCTGACTTTGTAAACGGTCGTACGTTAATGTTGATACTGCTACTTGCGTTTTCGGCGACCTGTATTTGCGGTTCTGGGTCTTCTAGTACAAGTGGATGTTCCACACACAGCTTTCTCAATGCTTCTAATGTTTCAGGAATGTTTGCGTCGTAACTAACGCCTATTACAGCCTGACACCGTAAAATACCCGTTCCATCATGGTTAATGATATTACCATTGAGCAGTGGGCCATTAGGTATAATGGCAAGCTTTCTTTCAAAGGTTATGACTTTAGTCTGTAAGATGTCTATTTCTTTAATAGTTCCTGTAATGCCTTGGGCCTCTACAACGTCACCTACCTTAAATGGTTTAAACAACAATAGCAGGACACCACCTGCAAAATTAGATAGAGAACCTTGTAAAGCAAGTCCTATGGCAAGTGCAGCGCCTCCTAATGCTGCTGCAAATCCTGTCGTTTCAATTCCTAAGGTTCCCACAATGGAAACAATCAATAAAATCCAAAGAACCCAGCGTATAATATTGAGTAAAAACTTTTGCAGCGTGATTTCATATTCACGTTTGACCATGATTTTAGCAATAATTTTAATTGCTTTGCCCACGAGCCATCCGCCTATTATCCACATGAGAATTGCCTTGAGAAGAGGCACGCCGTACTCAAGAACGATGGTAATAACTGTTTCTAAATTAAATTTTTCCATGAATTTTAATAAGCCGCAAATTTAAACATAATGAATGAGGCAATATGTTATAATAATGTGAAGTCTATTGTTATGTTCTATGGTTTGTAGTTGTTTCGCTTTCGCGAAAGCGAATAATCAACCCAACCTACGATATTTCAAAATTCTAGCGTAGACAATGCAAATAGTTAAGCTATTCTGAAATTAGCAAGGATATTTTGCTGATTTTTATAACCATTATAAGCAATGGTTACCAATTTAATATAATCGGTCCCATCATATTAAAACTTGTCCTTATGAAAAATGAATATGCAGCGGTTTTTAGGCTCTTCGTGGTAGCTTGCCTAATCTTAACAATTACAGGTTGCTCACCTAAACAAGCAACATCAACTGGCGGACAAAGTACAAGTGTCACACCTCAAGGCGACGACGCTATAGAAAGTGCTTATATGCTGCCTAGAATGGAAAAAACAACTGCCGAAAGTAAAAATTGTAGCACTTGTGATGTGAAACCAGGAGATTTGCCCGCTTTTAATAAAGCACTGATGGACGTTAAAGTTCAACGCTATACAGACGGCGGCACCACTAAAATAGAACACAAAATTGCCGAAACGTTTTGCGACAAAGAATTCTTTAGTACTTGTGATGGCTTGATGATTATACAGGCGACTGACGAGAAGAGTGACCGCGTAGAATTGCGACAAGAGAAAAACTTAGGTCTTACTGCACCGAGCATTATGCGATTTCAAGCTAAGTTCGAGAATCTGCCTAATGCTAGTGCCTCAAAAGGAGTGACCCTTGCGCAAATTCATAACGACGCTAGTGGGGTAGGAAGGCCACTGCTGCGAGTTGAATACACTGGAGAAAATGAGTTGCGTGTCGTCGTTACAGATACCTACGTCAAAGGAGCAGGAACAAGTACAAATGATTATATGGTTACGTTTAAAGATGGCGATGAGTTGTATTGCAAGCTAGAAATGACAGGAAATGATGACGAGGTACGTGTGTTTATTAAAAACATGAACACGGGCAAGTCTAAATCTAAAGCCTATACCGTAAACAGTACTTGGAAGCAAAAAGACGGCGACTTCTACTACAAAACGGGAGCTTATCTTCAAGAAAGCGGTAAAAGCCCTAGGGCGAGTTACAGCATGTTGCAATTTAATTACTAAATTTTCTTTTGCGATAATATCTAAAAAAACCGCTATCCATGGCAAGGATAGCGGTCTTAACTTAACAATCTACTAT
>JANQTO010000273.1 GCA_030731685.1 Nonlabens sp. | reverse complement strand
TATAATGATTGCGTATGGTAGTATCCTCACCCCAAACGGTATTCCAAGTGTTGTCAAACGTAGATTTCTGAGCGTCTACTATCACAAAATCGTCTTTTAACGATTTATCATCGCCCTTTAAATCAAAACCTAAACTACTTTCTTTAATGACCTCCTTTCCTAAAAAATTCAGTTTGTACACTGGCGTACCTATAGCGTTCAAGCGCATTTCTAGCTTGAAGTTACCGTTAGGAGATTCCATTTCCTGTACTGATGTGACTTTAGAGGGTTGTGCTTTTATCGCTTTCGCGAAAGCGAAGAACACAAAAACGACTAGGAAACGAACGTATTTTTTCATGCTTTATGCGTTCACAGTTTGCGGCTTCAAGGTTATCTTCTTACCATTTAAATAGATATCCTGCTCCATATCGCCTTCTAATGAAACCGTTGTACCTGATGCGCTAACAGCAACTTGCAATACTTGGTCACGGAAATTTATCTTAAAACTAAAACCGCTCCATTGCTCTGGTAGTTTGGTTTCAAAACTAGGTATATCATCTACGATTTTAAGCCCACCAAAGCCTTCTACAATGCTCATCCAGGTTCCAGCCATACTTGTAATGTGGCATCCTTCTTCAACCTCGGCATTATAGTCGTCTAGGTCAAGTCTTGAAGTTCTCAAATAAAACTCGTAAGCCTGGTTCATACGGCCCAACTTTGCGGCTTGAATGCTGTGCACGCAAGGTGACAGCGAACTCTCATGTACAGTTAGTGGTTCGTAGAAATCAAAATGTTTCTCTAATTCCTGTTTTGTAAAATGGTCCTCAAAAAAGTAGAAGCACTGCAACACGTCAGCCTGCTTGATATAACAGCTTCTTAAAATGCGGTCCCAAGACCATTTTTGATTAATAGGTCTGTGCTTAGAATTCAGGTTTTCTACGGGAACAAGCTCTTTATCCATAAAGCCGTCTTGTTGCAGGTAAATCCCGAGCTCGTCATCTACAGGTTCGTACATGTTTTGTGAAACTTCAAGCCATGAAGCAAGTTCACCATCGGTAAGATGGGTAAGACCTATTACTCTATCGTAATCATTGCGGTATCCATCTTTTACTTTATCCAGATGCTCCACGGCTTGATTGATACACCATTTGGCTAAATAATTTGTGTACCAGTTATTGTTCACATTATTTTCATATTCATTAGGCCCTGTGACCCCAAGAATCATGTATTTATTTGCTTTTTGTGAGAAGGTAGCTCGCTGGTGCCAGAACCTGGCGATAGCAATCATGACCTCTAGCCCCATTTCTGGTATGTAGCTATAATCTCCTGTATAACGAACATAGTTATAAATGGCAAACACCATTGCCCCGTTGCGGTGTATCTCTTCAAAGGTAATTTCCCACTCGTTGTGAGACTCCTCACCGTTCATGGTTACCATAGGATACAGAGCAGCTCCATTAGAAAACCCTAATTTCTCAGCGTTTTCAATGGCCTTGTCTAGCTGCTCATACCTATATCTCAATAAATTGCGCGCGACCTTTTGGTCTTTGGTAGCCATATAAAATGGTATACAGTAAGCCTCAGTATCCCAATAGGTGGAACCACCATATTTCTCACCTGTAAAACCTTTAGGGCCTATATTAAGTCTTGGGTCTTTGCCCAAATATGTTTGGTTAAGCTGGAAAATATTAAAGCGTATCCCTTGTTGTGCTTTAAGGTCGCCATCGATGGTTATGTCTGCCATAGACCATATAGCTTCCCAAGCGGCTGCTTGACTGTCTAGCAATACTTCATAGCCTAAAACTGTGGCTTGGTCAAGCACTTTTTGCGCAGCCTCTATTAAATCATACGGATTGTGATTTAAACTGGATGTATATCCTGCATATTTGCGCAATGTCAACGTATCACCTTCTAAAAGTGTCGAGGATGCTCGATGCTTAATAACAGTCTCACTTTGCTCTGAGTGTTCTGCCCATTGTATGTGCTCTCCATTAAGTAAAAGCTCAGACTGCATGAACGTACACACATAAAAGTCTGTCTTATTTGTACGGCTATTTATAAATGCCTGATGATCTATAGATTTTGCACCTTCTAGCGCCCAGAATGCGTCGTCCCAGTTTGAGTCTTCGTTTGTAACACCAGCGTCTAGGTAAGGTTCAAAAGTGATTTGAAGTTCTCCCTTTAGAGCGGTTACTTCATAATTGATAACACCCAGCTCATCTATCTCTAAGCTTAAGAACCTGCGAGCTACAACTTTTATAACCTCATCGTCAGACAGGTGCGCCTCAAAACTGCGCTCGTACCAACCTTCTTTCATGTTAAGTTCACGGCGGTAATTTGTGATTTTCTCAACAGTGGCAAGGTCTAGCTTGTAGCCGTTAACATGAACATCTATTCCTATAAAATTAGGGGCGTTGAGCACTTTTGCAAAATACTCTGGATAACCATTTTTCCACCAACCTACACGTGTTTTGTCCGGATAGTAGACACCTGCGATGTAACTGCCTTGAAAGGTTTTGCCTGTATACGTCTCCTCAAAATTTGCACGTTGTCCCATGGCTCCATTTCCTATGGAAAAAAGGCTTTCGCTGGATTTAACCAGTCTTGGGTTCCATCCTTCTTCTATGATGGACCATGCGTTAGCTTGTATATATTCTTGATTCATGGTGTTTACTGTTGTAATAAGGTATTAATATAATCTTGAGGCATGTCTGTAAACGATTCAAACACTACCGATGCCTCGTGCAAGGTGTTTGCATCTCCTAGTCCAATGGACAACATACCAGCGTTATTTGCTGCTTGAACGCCTGCAACACTATCTTCAAAAACAATGCTTTTATGAGCGGGCATGTGTAGTTGCTGGCATGCGCTTAAAAAAACCTCTGGGTCTGGCTTTGCCTTTGTAACGTTTGTACCATCTACAATGACTTCAAAGAAATCTATTATTTGTAATTTTTCTAAAATAGGTCGTGCATTTTTACTGGCACTACCCAAAGCGATGGGTTGGTTTTTAGAACGTAAGGCAATGAGAAAATCCTGAACTCCTGGAAGTATGTCCGTTGTATCCAATGATTCTATGAGGTCCAAATACTCCTCATTTTTTTGATTCATTTTTAGTTGGAAATCTGCTGGGCTTAGTTCTTCGTTGCCCCATTCCAATATTTTTTTGAGGCTATCTACTCTAGAGACGCCTTTAAGTTGTTCGTTTTCGTGTTCCGTGAAATTAATTCCCAAGCTTGCAGCCAGTCGCTGCCAGGCAATAAAATGGAATTTTGCCGTATCTACGATAACACCGTCTAGGTCAAATATGAATGCTTTTTTACTCATTTTCTAAAAGAGGTTGAAATTTGATGGCTTTTTTATCTGTGATAAAGAAATTACATAGGCCGGCTATAATCAAGAAAATACCTGCAATAGTCATGGCGTGAATGGGCTCTTCTCCTATCAGATTTTGTAAAAATACCACGCCGCCTACTGCGGCAATGATTTGCGGTATCACGATAAACATATTAAATACGCCCATCATAAGTCCCATTTTATGAGATTCCACCGAACTCGATAACATAGCATATGGCATTGATAAAATACTACCCCAAGCGATACCTATAAGGCTAAAAGAAACTATAAGGCTTTCAGGTTCACCTGGTGTAAAGAACATATAAAGAAAGCCTAGTCCACCTAAAATAAGGCTGACCATATGAATGTATTTTCTATTAATGCTGAAGTATGCTGTGTAAAATGTAAGAAGCAAAGCAAAAACCATAGAGGTCAATCCATAAATACCCATCTTAGAACCTACGTCGTCAGAAGCTTCATTATATGCCTTGTCGAGTTGCTTATACGCTGCTTTTTTTGCTTCGCTTAGATAAACAACTTCCTTCTCATCATTTTTCAAAACTACTTTTTCTCCATCGTCGTCAAGAGTAGTTTGCGCATATTCTATAACGTCTGGTTTGGGCGCATTGTAAATATGTGAAGTAAGCGCTGGGTTTGCCAGCGTCCACATAGCAAAAAATGCGAACCATGAAAAGAACTGAACAATACCGAGTTTCTTCATAATCTTAGGCATGAGTGCATAGGTTCCCAAAATGGTTTTCCACATACCTTTTTTTTCTTCGGGTTCTTGGGAAGCATCATCAAATTGTGCCAGTTCCTTTGGCGAGTATTCTTTGGTGGTAAAAATCGTTACTAAAATAGCAGTTATAAAAACAAACGCACCGACACCAAAGGCTACCTTCACAGAGTCTGGTACAACACCTGCGGGCGCCTCGTTTGAAATCTTAAGTGTATTGTTAACCCATTTAGGAAGGTTACTGGCAACCCAAGTACCTATGCCTATCACAAGTGTTTGCACTACAAAACCATAACTGCGTTGTGATTCTGGTAATTTGTCTGCAACCAGCGCGCGGAACGGCTCCATGGAGATGTTGATAGATGCGTCAAGAACCAGTAAAAGTCCTGCTGCCATCCATACAGCACTTGAGTAAGGCATTGCAAGTAAAGCGATAGAACTTAAAATTGCACCCGCCAAGAAGAACGGTCTTCTACGACCCAGCGTTTTATGCCATGTGTTGTCACTCATGTATCCTATAATAGGTTGTACAATCAAACCGGCTAGTGGTGCGGCAATCCAAAGTAACGGAATCTCGTCTTTGTTTGCACCGAGCGTCTCAAAAATACGCGACATTGTGGAGCCCTGTAGGGCAAAACCAAATTGAATACCAAGGAACCCGAAACTCATGTTCCAGATGTTCCAGAAACCTAACTTAGGTTTTTGCATATCGTAATAATTAAAATGACGATAAGCCTTATGACTTATCAAAACAAAGCATGTGTGAAGAAGACCTGTTTTGATTTAAAATCACATTGTATTTTCATACAACATGGTAAAAATACAATATTAAGGTGTAGACTCTCTTTCTACTAGTGAAGTTTTTACGATAACGGTTTCGTAACTTTCCTCATTTGAACTGTCGGACTCTAGTTTTTCAATCAATTTTTGAGCAGCTAAACCTCCCATTTCTTCACCATTTTGTCCTATTGTTGTAAGCGTAGGGCTCGCATATTTAGATAGCATCCCATCGGTAAACGCAATTACGGCGACATCTTTAGGAATGGATTTACCTATCTTTTGAATGGCTTTACTTGCGGTCACTGCAAACAACTCATTTACAGCTACAATACCATCCATATCCTGTTCCTTAATATATGCTGCTATTTGCAACCCAGCATCTTCCACATCACCTATTTTAAGAATACGTCCTGGCACGATGTCCATGCCTCTTTTCATGAGTGCCTCTTTAAATCCTTGAGTGCGCAATCTCCCCACGGTTATATAATCCACGGTAGTAATAAGGCCCAATTTCTTGCAACCTTTACGCATTAAAAACTCTGCAGCACTGCTGGCTGCACCCGCATCGTCTATAATAACTTTGTCACAGTTTATATCGTCAGACACGCGGTCAAACATCACTACAGGCATACCTTGATTCATGACTTCGCGCACATGATGAAAATCCTGCTTCTCCATAGTTTCCTTAGAAAGGCTCATGATAAACCCATCTATGCTGCCGTTTGCAAGCATGTCCATGTTGACCACTTCTTTATCAAAACTCTCTCCTGACAGACATATAATTACCTGATATCCATTTTCATTTGCCACACGTTCAGCACCAGCAATAACAGTAGCAAAAAAGTGGTGAACTATCTCAGGAATAATAATGCCGATTTTCTTAGTCTTTTGATTTTTAAGGCTTAACGCAATATTATTGGGCTTAAAATTAAATTTTTTAGCGTATTCCTGTATTTTACTGCGCGTTTCGACACTTATTTCGTGGCTATCTCTCAAGGCTTTGGAGACTGTAGATATCGAAACCCCTAAATCCTGAGCAATTTTCTTGAGTGTAAGTTTTTGAGCCATAATTTTTTATAAAGGGTAAAGATAGGTCGATGCCGCTTTCGCGAAAGCGTAATATAAGAAATAATTTCACTACAACATGCACGAAAACGTTTTCGCAAATAGTGGTTACGCAATCGGTTTCTTAACCTATTATTTACATAATTTTAACCCGTGTGAGAAGAAGATTTTAAACTAAACCCTTTTAAAAACAATTTAAATGAATCAAAAATTCAAATATGCCATATGGCTGCTAGTCTTACCGTTTTTTGCTTTAGCGCAAACGATTACGGGAGTCGTGACAGATTCTGGCACTTCACAACCGCTTTTAGGCGTATCAGTACTTGTAAAAGGTACTTCAAACGGTGCCGCGACAGATTTTGACGGTAAATACACTTTACGAAATGTGCCGTCAGGTGCAGTTCTTGTTTACTCTTATCTTGGGTATCAATCACAAGAAATAGCTTACACGGGACAGGCATCTCTTAACGTATCGCTTGTTGAAGACCCTTCTCAACTTGACGCTATTGTACTTATAGGATACGGTAGTACTACCAAAGAAAACGTAACTGCTGCACAGACCACGGTTAACGAGGAAGAGTTCAATAAAGGTGCTGTAGTTTCACCGGGACAGTTGATTGCTGGTAAAGTATCTGGAGTTTCTGTAATTGCAGCAAGTGGTAGACCAGGTGACGGTCCTGCTATACGTGTGCGTGCAGGGTCAACCTTGAGTGCAAATGCTGAAGCGCTTTATGTAGTAGATGGTATACCACTTGATCAACAAAACGCAAACTTAAACACCATCAACCCTGCAGAAATAGAAAGTGTTACAGTTTTAAAAGATGCAAGTGCTACCGCTATTTACGGTAACAGAGCGTCTAACGGTGTTATTCTTATTACCACAAAAAGAGGTAAAATGAATAGCGATTTTAAAATAGGATATGACTTACAGCTTGCATTGAGCCGTCCACAACAGTACGTAGAAACATTAACAGGCGACGAGTTTAGAGCGCTTATAAATGCAAATGGAACTGTAGATGACATTGCTTTATTAGGAACTGCAAATACTGACTGGCAACGTGAAATTTACGAAACTGGTGTACGTGCTATGCATAACATCACCATGGAAAAAGGTTTTGAAAAAACGGGAATACGTGCAAACATTGGCTATACAAACGAAAACGGAACATTAATAACCTCTGGTTATGAGCGCTTATCATTAAACGGTAGTGTGGTTCAACGTGTTAATGATGACTTAAAGCTAACTCTTACCGTACAAGGTGCAATGGAAGAAGTACGCAACGCAGACGGTGGGGCTATAGGGTCGGCTATTGACTTTGATCCTACACAACCTGTGTTTGACCCAGTAAATGGAGTAAATGGATTTTTTGAATATCGCCAAAATAATGGTATTGTTGACCCATTAGCACCTCGAAACCCTCTAGGGTTATTGCGCAGTCTTACAAATGAGACTGACAATAATCAAATACGCACAAATTTACAGGCAGATTATAAAATACCTGGAATAGAGGGCCTTAGCTTTAATGGACTTGCGGGTATTGATTATAATGAGTTTGATAATTTTTCTAGACGAGACGCTAACTCTGGTGTTGCAGCTAATACGAATGCTTTACAATCTACATCTACTGGAACACGATTAAATCAAGTTCTCAACGGTCGCTTTGATTATAAGAAAGACTTAGAAAGCCTCAACACAACCATGGAACTCACTATAGGTAGTAGTTACCAGAATTTCCGCAGAGAAGGTTCTTCTGTAGGTCAGGATAATGCTACAGGTGCATTCAACGACCCAATTGAGTTTTTTAATCAAAACAGACTTATATCTGCTTTTGCACGTGCGACATTTGATATCAACGACTTGCTTGTTCTGTCAGGAAGTGTTTCTAGAGATGGTACTTCACGTTTTTCTCCAGAGAATCGTTGGGGAACTTTTGGTGGAGCTAGTGCTGCACTTAAACTAACAAATACTGATTTTGTTCAGAATAGTGGCTTTTTGTCACAATTAAAATTACGTGGTGGATTTGGAGTTACTGGTCAACAGGATATAGGTTCGGACTTTTTATTCTTACAGCGTGTTACACCTGGTGAAGACCAAGCGTCAGTTCAAATAGGCGACCAATTTTTCACGACGGTAAGACCAGAACTTACTACGGACTTGAAATGGGAGGAAACTACGCAATATGGTGTAGGAATAGATTTCGGATTTTTTGATGACGTATTAACAGGTTCTGTTGACGTTTACACAAGAGACACAGAGGATTTACTCCAATTCGGGCCATTAGCCGCTGGAAGCTTAGGTAACTTTGCACTGCAAAATGTAGGTTCTACGAACAGCAAAGGTATAGAGGTACAACTAAATGCAAAGGTTGTAAATACTGAGAATTTTAAATGGAATGTAGGTGCTAACGTAACGATGAGTAAGATTGAAATCACTGACCTTTCACTAGGCGACAGCGATGCGCCTGTGGCACAAACACCTGTAGGTGGTGCTGGTTTTAATAACTTCATTCAAGAATGGGCCGTTGGTAGTGATCCATCGTCTTTTTGGGTATTTCGTCAAGTCTATGATACCGATGGTAATCCATTAGATGGCGTTTACGTAGATGTAAATGGGGACAACGTAATTAATGATGAAGACCGAGTACGTTATAAGCAAGCGACACCTGATGCATTTTTTGGATTCACATCTGGAATGACTTACAAAAATCTAGATCTTAACTTTACGCTTAGAGGTGCTGTAGGTGGTTACAACCATAACAACACTACTGCAGCACGTGATAACTTCGATCAGTTGACGGAAAACCCAGGCAACTGGCTAAACAACGCAACAACAGATATTCTTAATACTGGTTTCATAGGTACTCAAAATAAGGTTAACTCGAGTTATTACATACAAAAAGCTGACTGGGTTAAATTAGATAACTTATCGTTAGGTTACACTTTTAAGAACGACAAAAAAACGATAAGAACCTCTATAACAGGAACTAACCTCCTTACAATTACTAATTATGACGGTTTAGACCCTGAAGTTTTTAATGGAATAGATTCTAATTTGTTCCCTAGAAGTACAAGCGTTGTTTTAGGTTTAGGAATACAATTTTAAAAAACAAGAACTATGAATATATACAAATCAATTATTGGATTGTTCGTCGCTACCACTCTTTTTGTGGCCTGTGACAGCGCTCTAGACCTAGAGCCACAAGGCAATCAACAAGCAGCAACCATAGATAGTCTAGAAGATTATCAAGGTCTATGGGCAAAACTTTACGCAGGCCTTTTAGTAGGTGGTCAAGGAGGTGGAGATGGTAATGCAGACATTCAAGGAATAGACGGTGGTTTTTCAAACTATTCACGTCTTTACTGGAAACTGCAAGAATTGTCAACCGACGAAGCCATTATTGCGTGGAATGACGGTACTATAAAAGACCTACACTGGCAAACTTGGACTCCTGGAAATGAATTTATAGCCGCTATGTTTGCTCGTATTACATACCAGGTTACATTATGTAATAGTTTCTTGAGACTATCTACCGATGCGGAACTTGATGCAAACGGAATACCTCAAGCAGACCGTGCAGCTATTCGAGCATTTAGAAATGAAGCACGTTTTCTAAGAGCATATTCCTACTATCATGGAATGGATCTTTTTGGCACAATGCCTTTTACTACAGAAGCTACCGCAGCAGACGGATCTGAATTACCTGCATACAGATCACGCGCAGAATTATTTGCTTTTATAGAAAGTGAACTGCTTGCTATAGAAAATGACATGCCTGCTCCTACAGCAACTCAGTATGGTCGAGTGGGTCAAGGTGCAGTTTGGATGACACTTTCAAAACTTTATTTGAACGCTGAGGTTTACACAGGAACACCACGTTATGATGACGTCATTACGTTTACAAACAAAGTAATTGCTGGTGGATATATAATTAATACTTCGATTCCTTACAGAAATTCATTCCTCGCAGACAATGATAGTAACGGTGCACAATCGGAATTTATCTGGACTGGAAACTATGATGGAGCACGGACGCAGACTTTTGGCGGAACTACATTCCTATCACACGCGCCTGTTGGTGGCGACATGAACGCTGCTGACTATGGTCTTGACTCTGGCTGGGGTGGTATAAGAACAACTCCTCAATTTGTAGAATTGTTCCCAGGAGAAGAAAACAGTTTAGATGGTAGAGAAAATTTCTTCACTGCAGACCAAAACAAGAGCATTGCAGATGTAGGACGCTTTAAGGACGGTTACGCAGTTGTAAAATTCCAGAATGTTACAAGTACAGGCACGCCAGGAGTAAATCTTACTTTCGTTAGCACAGATTTCCCAATATATAGACTTGCAGACGCTTACCTTATGTATGCCGAAGCAACATTACGCGGTGCCGCAGGTGGTAATGCGGGGACAGCATTAGGTTATATCAATACCTTAAGAAACCGCGCGTACGGTAACGCAACAGGTAACATCACCGCTGGGCAGTTAAACCTTGATTTTATACTAGATGAACGCGCTAGAGAACTTCACTGGGAAGGACACAGACGTCAAGACCTAATACGTTTCAACCAATTCACTTCAAACGGTGTATGGGAATGGAAAGGAAATGTACAATCTGGAACGACTACCGCACCATTTAGAAACCTCTATCCTATTCCGAACACAGAATTAAGACTAAATTCAAACCTTATCCAGAATCCTGGTTACTAATTATAAAAATCAAATACAATGAAAAAAATATCAATATTATTTATGACTATGATTGCTGCACTCGCAATCACGTCATGTGAAGACACAAACTCTGAGGACATCAACCTTAATGTTAACAACACCGGTGAACTTAAACTTGCTATTGCTGGAGGAACCTATGTTGTTACCGAAACAAATGGTGGTGACCTTGCAGATGTACTTTCGTGGAACATAGCAACAACTGATGTTCCTGTCCAAATAACGTACACTGTTCAAATGGACAGTCAAGGTGGAGATTTCAGTACTCCATTTGTTTTAGGCGCAACTGGTAACACAAGCTTAGCGTTAAGCTACGACGACCTAAACGAGGCAGCGGCAACAGGTTTTAGCGCTGATGCTGGAGTGGCAGGAAATTATGACGTACGCGTAATTGCGGCACTAGCAGATCCAGCAATTGCTCCTGTAGTTTCAAACGTAGTGACTGTAACAATAACTCCATTTGAACTTTACCCTTTCAAAGACTTATATCTCGTAGGTAACGCAACAGCAGCAGACTGGAATAATGACAACAACAATCCAGCACTTTACCGTGATGCGGTTAATGAAAACGTTTACCACTATAGCGGTAGATTCCTTGCAAATGAGTTTAAATTACTTTCTACACCAGGTTTCTGGCAGCCACAATACGGCCCACGTAATGGAGCAGTAGGTGTTAACGACGGTGCTGGTAGCGACCCTGCAACATTTGTCATTCCAGCAACTGGATATTACAACTTTACAGTTGATGTAACAGGTGTAACAAACGCTTCAGAAGGGTCATCATCTTTTACACTCGTTGCAAATCCTAATGGAGCAACTGCAACTACATATACTTCTATGGCAATTATAGGCGAAGCAACTCCAAACGGTTGGAATGACCCTGACACTAATATGGTTCAATCTACATTTGACCCACACCAGTGGAGCTTGCGTAACGTCACACTTACAACAGGCGAGATGAAAATACGTGCTAATGATGACTGGTCAAATAGCTGGGGAGATAACGTTTCAAACTATTCCGGTAAAGGAAACAACAATAATGACCCTAACATGAGTGTCAAAGCAGGAGTTTACAACATCTTCTTTAATGACCTTGATGGACGTTTCATCCTTATTCCAGTACAATAATTCACATTACCTATTTTAAAAAGGGCTGTTTTCAGCCCTTTTTTTTTCTAAATTATTAAGCTATGAAAAAACATTTATCCTTACTGCTGGCTTTTGTTTGTTTCGCTTTCGCGAAAGCGCAAGTCACCACCAGCCCTTCCACTCCTACACGAGTAGATCAGGTAACGCTGCGTTTTGATGCAACGGGAACAGAACTAGAAAATCAAACAGGCACCTTTTATGCCTACACAGGTGTTACCCTAAACGGCCAGCGATGGCAAAATATTATTGTTCCTACCTTTAACCAAAATACAGGTGCGCCACAATTTACCAGTTTAGGAAACAATATTTATGAATTAACGCTGGGAACGAGCCTTGAACAGTTTTACAACATTCCAGCTGGTTCGACAGTTAGTGAAATATGTCTCGTAGTGCGTAACGCCGCAGCAAATAGACAAACAAGGCCCGATATTTTCCTTCCTGTTTTTCAGCCAGGGCTCAATACCTTAATCACATCACCTGCAAACGGTGCCATATTTACGCCGTCACAACAAATTACCATTACCGGTGATGCCTCTCAAAGCGCAAGTTTAGAAGTTAAGGTAAATGGGGCAACTATAAGTACAACAACCGGCACAACCGTTAGTACTCCCTACACATTTACAACTACTGGAGCATTTAATATAGAACTTACTGCAACAGCAGGTTCACAAACCGATACAGATGCAGTAAGCGTATATGTCCCTGCACCAACACAAAATGCTACAAGACCAGCAAACCTAAAGAATGGAGTAAATGAAAATGCAGACGGTAGTGTCACATTTCTATTTGCTGCACCAGGTAAGAACGATGTTATGCTCCTAGGTGACTTTACAAACTGGGCACTTAATCCTGCTTTTCAGATGAACAAGGATGGGTCTTATTTTTGGTTAACTGTACCAGCAAACACCTTTACGGCAGGAACAGAGTATGCCTACCAATATCTAGTAGATTACACCATAAAAGTTGCAGACCCATACAGTCGTATGATTCTAGACCCAGGAAGTGACCAGTTTATAAAGCCAGGAAACTTCCCTAATCTTAAAGCATATCCAGAAGGCTCAACGACTGGTGACATCACATTATACACCTACCAGGCTACGCCATATAACTGGACTACAACAAACTTCACAAAGCCCAACAAAGAGAACTTAGTTATATATGAACTACTTGTAAGAGATTTTTCTGAAGGAGATAGCTATCAAGAAATCATAAATCGTATTGATTATTTAGACGAGTTAGGTGTAAACGCTGTAAAGTTAATGCCGTTGAATGAATTTGAGGGAACAGACAGCTGGGGCTACAACCCTAAGTATCATGGAGCACTTGACAAAGCATATGGAACTCCAGACAAGTTAAAAGAACTTGTAGACTTACTACATTCCAAAGGAATCGCCGTTATCTTAGATGTAGTTTACAACCATGCATTTTCACAAAGCCCACTTGCCCAAATGTGGTGGGACGCTGCAAATTTTAGACCTGCACCCAATAATCCTTACATGAACGTAACACCTACACACGATTTTAATGTAGGTTATGACATGAATCACGAGAGTAGCTGGACGCGTGAATACGTAAAGCAAACGTTGCAGTACTGGATTGACGAGTATCGCATAGACGGTTTCCGTTTTGACCTGTCTAAAGGATTTACACAGAACAATACCTTAGGTAACATAGGTGCCTGGAATGCTTATGACCAAAGCCGCGTAGATATATTAAACGACTATCGTAACACTATTTGGAATGCAAACGGCAATGAGGTTTATATGATTCTAGAACACCTAGCAGACGATGCTGAAGAACGCGCACTTGCAAACTTTGGGTTTATGTTATGGGGTAAAATGACAGATCAATTCAACCAAAACTCGATGGGTTTCAGTACCAATGCAAACGTATTTAGATCGTACTTTACCTCTCGTAATTATAATAACCAGCACCTAATTGCTTATGCAGAGAGTCATGATGAGCAACGTCTTATGTATCGAAATCTTAACTTTGGAAACTCTGGAAATCCAAGCCATAACGTGCGCAATCTAGGTATAGCACTAGACAGACAAGAAGCTATAGCTGCGATTTTGTACAGTATACCTGGGCCAAAGATGCTATGGCAATTTGGAGAACTGGGCTATGAAATAGATATAGACCAAAACGGACGAACCGGACGCAAGCCTATTCCATGGACTTTAAATTATGATACCAATCCCGACCGTATGGCGTTATACAATACTACTGCAACCATGATAGGTTTTAAAACCTTATACCCTGAGACATTTAATAGTACCAACAATTTCTTAGATGTTAGTGGATTAGTGAAGCGCATCAGCTTAGATGGCCCAGTGTTTGACGCAGTGGTAGTTGCTAATTTTAACGTAACTACACAAAACGTAACACCTAATTTCTCACAAACAGGTGTATGGTATGAATATTTTAGCGGCACAACACTTAATGTAACTAATACCACTGCCCCTATAAGTTTACCACCTGGTGCATATAGAGTTTATAGCACACAACCATTGATGAATCCGTTGAGTACCGGTGATGTTGTTAATGTTACGAAAAGCATTAAAATATACCCTAACCCTGCAACGAGTAGTTTTGAACTGTCAGAACAGGCAAGCGCAGTTACCATATATAATTTGCAAGGTCAAGAGCTATTAAAGTTCAGCGATAATTCCCAGCAAACTTATGACATAAGTACACTAGTTACAGGTACGTACATCATTCAAATACAATCTGAGACATCAACCAGTACTCAAAAGCTAATAAAGATGTAGATTATCGATAATTTATGTGTTTTAGCAGAATAAAATGTGTGGTCTAAATTATTTTTAAGGTATTGTTAAATATTTATACATATTTGCACAACCAATTCGTCGTAGTAGCCGCGTTCCCTAAACGCACTACGATAGACGAAATGTAGTGACCCAATTTACTCTTTTCATAATTCATTAGGTTACGAGAAGCCTGTCGCAAGACAGGCTTTTTTTGTTTGTATAATTTCTGGCAAGTATTTACATATTCAGAAATATGATTACATTTAAACATGAGAAAGATATTAGCGACTTTCAATTGAATTTTGAACGCTGCGTTGATGAAGTAAGCAGCACTGGAAAAGAACTAGTCATTAAACAGAAGTCAGGTGAATAACTCGTATTGATACAACTCAGCACGTACACCTCACTAAAAGAAACCATTCACCTACTTAGCGGCCATAATGGCGACTTATTGCGACAACCAATAAAAGAACTAGAATCAGCCAGAAATAGCTAAATAATCTATGTATTTAAGAACTGTTATAATTTTGTCTTTGCTGTTGAACAATTCTTGCGTTCAACAAAAGGAGCACGATGAGGCTGTGAAAAAGAATACGGGAGCTATAGAGATATACCTATTTGCTAAAAAGCCAAAATCTAAAGAAGGTATTTCTATTACACAAGCAATGAAAAAGTTTACTTATGTTAATCTAGACGATTTTTCAGAAAGTCAGGATACTTCAATAATGAGATATGACACTAAATTGCACACCTTTATTTTCGCAGGTAAGTTAGATTTACCAAAACAAGAAAATATAGGTGAACTTTTTATTGAAAGTTCAGAAATAGTAGGATTAGACCCAAGCAAAACAGATGTAGTGCTCACCAAAAGCGCCGCACTAAAACTCAGCAAACTACCTTTTAACACATTTTACGGCACACCGTTTATTATTTGTGAAAACAAGAGACCAATTTTTACAGGTTATTTCTGGAGCGGTTATTCTTCGCTTATGAGCACGACATTTCAAGTCATGTACGACCATGTACAGAAGGACTTTGCCTCAATAAACCATTTCAAAATGTATAAAGCAAATGGCTTTGGTCACGAAATAGGCAAAGTTCCTGAAATAGAAAAATATCCTGAAATACAAAAACTTACCGAAGCCTTCAAACGCGACAATAAAATAATTA
>JANQTO010000272.1 GCA_030731685.1 Nonlabens sp. | reverse complement strand
CAGGTGGTGACTCCAGTGGACGTCGTTCCAGATCCTGGCGCTACCATGGCAAACATAGATTTCACGAACTGGAAAGTAACTTTGCCTATAGATGGTGACAACAATGGAAGTCCTGACGAGATTATGCCAGGTTCTCTAGTTAACAACGGCTATCGCAACGTCCCAGCATTGCAAACATTAATGTATCCAGACGATACTGACGCATCTATTGTTTTTCACACTTATTATGCTGGGTCTGTTACAGCAAATACATCTTTTCCACGTACGGAACTGCGCGAACTCATAAACCCATCAAACTCTCGCGTTAACTGGACGCTTAATACAGGTGGAACTATGAAAGTACGTATGAAAGTAGAAGCTGTATCCAATAACACAGGAACAGGTAGTTTGCAAAAAGACCGTTTTATCGTTGCACAAATACACGGTATCATTAACCCTACAGACGTTGCAAGATTAAATCTATCAAGCGACTCTGCTCCACCACTTTTAAAAATGCAATGGCGCGATGGAAATATGGTTGCTTACAAAAAGACATTACGCGATGATAACACCAGTGGAAATGCGCTGTATGACAGAAGTGACGCTATATGGGATGACGTTTCCTTCAATTTTGGTCAGGTAGGTTACGAACCGTTTGATATCGAGATAAAAGCAAGTACTGGCAGACTTGAAGTAATAGTTAATGGACAAGGGCATATTTTTAGAGATGTAAGTCTACAAAAATGGCCTTTTGATAACTACTTTAAGGCTGGCAACTACATACAAACCGTAGACCCAGCGGGATTCTCTACTGTAAAAATGTATAGCTTAGAGGCAACGCACTAAGAGTCCACAGCAATTTCTATCGCGATAAATCAGGATGCATGATTAAGTTAACATCCTTGCAACTAGCGATTAAATCGAGCATCTTTGTGTAGTTATCCGCGCACTCATCACCTGTAATCATTATCATGAAGACTTTTATTAACGACGACTTTCTATTACAATCGGAATTTGCTAAAAAGCTATATCACAATTTTGCAAAAGACCTTCCTATAATTGATTACCACAATCACCTTTCACCTAAGGACATTGCAACAAATCACGTGTTTGAGAACTGTTCTCAAGTATGGCTTGCCGGTGACCACTACAAATGGCGCGCCATGCGAGCGCTGGGCATTAACGAGCGTTTCATAACAGGTAACGCAAGCGATAAGGAAAAGTTTATGGCTTGGGCTGGTGCTGTACCCTATACCCTACGCAACCCGTTATATCACTGGACACATTTAGAACTTTCTAGATATTTTGGAGTGGAAGAATTGCTTACTTCAAAGAACGCCGCTGCCATTTACGAGCACACAAATAGCTTACTGGCTAAGCCGTCACATAGCACAGTCGGTCTATTACAACAACAGCAAGTAGAACTACTGTGCACGACAGACGACCCTATCGACAGTTTAGAACACCACAAAAATATTGCTTCTCAAAAACAATCACCTCAAACGCTACCTACCTTTAGACCTGACAAGGCTTTTGGTGTGCACGATACCGTTTCCTATAATGCCTACCTAACCCAATTAGAGCGAGTCGTGGGTTATCCTATAGCGAGCTATGACGTCCTAATGACTGCTCTAGAGGAACGTGTAGAGTATTTCCATGAACACGGTTGCCGCCTTGCAGACTATGGTCTGGAGCAATTGTATTTTAGCGCAAGCTCAGATTTTAAATGCGATACCCTATTCCAAAATCTGAAATCCGGAAAGTCACTGACTACTGCCGAGGTGCATTATTTTGCCGGAACAACCATGCTACAATTAAGTAAAATGTATCATAAACGCGGCTGGACGCAACAGTTCCATCTAGGCGCGATACGTAATAACAACAAGCGTTTACTTGCCCAACTGGGACCTGATACTGGTTTTGATTCCATAGGCGATTTCTCGCATGCAGTACAAATAAGCAACTACCTCAACGAGTTGGACAGTACAGACCAGCTTGCCAAAACCATTATCTACAACCTCAACCCAGCCGATAATGAAATGATTGCCACCATGGTCGGGAACTTTAACGATGGTACCATAAGAGGTAAAGTTCAGTATGGAGCGGCATGGTGGTTTCTGGATCAAAAAGATGGTATGGAAAAGCAGCTCAACACCCTTTCCAGCTTGGGCATGCTCAGCACCTTTGTAGGTATGCTTACTGATTCCCGAAGCTTCTTGAGCTTCCCGCGTCACGAGTATTTCCGCCGTATTTTGTGTAATTTGATTGGAAACGATGTTGTACATGGTGAGCTTCCTGCAGACGAGCAATGGCTAGGTAAAATAGTGAGTGATATTTGTTATCACAATGCTGTTGAGTATTTCGCTTTCGCGAAAGCGTAACAATCACAATCATTTCAAAACTAAAAAGCCTGACTCTTACGAATCAGGCTTTCTTATGTGTAATAACCTGTGCAATTAATCTATCAAATCAAACGCTCGAGGTAAGAATAGAGTGATATCCTCAAAATATGTTACCAGAACCAGCACGACTATCATTGCGATAAATAAAGGCATCATGGGTTTGATGACTTTTTGAATTTTGAGGTCGGCGACGCTACAACCTACAAAAAGCACTGAGCCGACTGGTGGCGTACAAAGTCCTATACACAGGTTTAAAATCATGATGATTCCAAAATGTACTGGGTCCATACCCATGGCTGTAACGATAGGTAAAAATATAGGTGTAAAGATGAGTACCGCTGGTGTCATATCCATAAATACGCCTACAAATAGCAGAATCAAATTGATGAGTATCAAAACAACAATCGGGTTATCACTAAAACCTAGGATAGCGTTACTTATTTCCTGTGGGATGTTCTCGTAAGACATCACCCAACTCATAGCAATGGATGTTGCGATAAGTAGCAGTACGATGGCGCTGGTCTTTACTGTTTCCAATAGAATAGGCGCTAAATCCTTTATCCTGATTTCCTTGTAAATAAATCCTAAGGCAAGTGTATAGATAACGGCAACGGCACTGGCTTCAGTAGCTGTAAAGATTCCGCCTACGATACCACCTATCACGACGACCAATAACATAAGACTAGGCAATGCTGCAAAGAACCTGTTGAAGAAGACTTTGAGGCTTACCAGCTTATCAGTAGGATACTTTTTAATGATGGAATATATTGCAGCGACAATCATGAGTGCCAGTCCTAATAATAGACCTGGAACATATCCAGCAATAAATAAGGCAGCAATAGAAACGCCACCACTTGCTAGCGAATAAATAATAAGCACATTACTTGGCGGTATAATGAGTCCTGTAGTCGCGCTTGTTATGTTTACGGCAGCGCTAAAAGGCTTGCTATAACCATCTTTCTCCATCATCGGATTCATAAATCCACCTATGGCGCTTGCTGCAGCTACCGCACTACCTGATATCGCTCCAAAAAGCATACAGGAAATAATGTTCACAAAGGCAAGTCCGCCTGGTAATGGTCCTACAATGGCTTTTGCAAAATTAATAAGCCGCACGGCGATACCACCACGATTCATAATTTGACCAGCAAGAATAAAAAACGGAATAGCACTAAGCGTAAAACTGTCTAAGGATGTCGCCATACGCTGCGCTAGCGTCGTTACCGTAGGTAAAAAGGGCATGGAATAAATAAGCGTGACAAGTGCGGCAAGGCCTATTGCATAAGCAATGGGAACCCTAAGACCAACAAAAATCACAAAACTAAGTACGAGTATTAAAACTTCTATTAAATGCATGAGCTTATGATTTTTTTGACTTT
>JANQTO010000271.1 GCA_030731685.1 Nonlabens sp. | reverse complement strand
ATCTATAACTAGGTAATTTATTTCTTGAAATTGATATCGTGCTTCAGTCCGTTATAGCTTTGTAAGTCGGCAGTGATGGAGCCTACACGTAGTTTTGCTTTTATCTTTAACGGTATTTTGTTGTAGTCGTCGCTTATATAAACGGTAAGACTTTCTTTTGCTTTAAACACACGACCCGATTGTACATAAGGTATAAATTTGAGCGAGTTTATTTTACCAAAATCTGTTCTAATGGTTTCGCGGCCTATAAACTTTAATTTAAATTTAAAATTCTCATCGTCAAAATGCATAGGTACCAAGAATTCATCACCGTCTTTAAGGGCTGTATGGTCTACCGTGTTGCGTAGGTAGTAGAACGCACTCATCATGTCCTGTGTGTTAGGCTCTATTTTCTGAGCGTAGCTTCTTTTAGCTTCATTATCAGTCACGATAGCGGTATTGTTATCGTGGTTAAAATCGATTTGTAAATCCTTTGTATAGCCACCTTCATTAATTTTTCTGATAAAGCGATACGGTTTCACCGTGTTGCGGTCTATGTAGGTTTCATAATAATCTTCTACACCAAAAAACAAGTCCAATAATCCGGTAGATTTTCCTTCACCTACAATATGGTAAACCGGCTTGCCGTTAAGTTGCTCGTTCTTGATTTGTAAACTTGCATAACTCGCATTAAAAATGCCATAGTGTATACGGAACTTAAAATACTCACCTTCTTTAAAGGCAGTTTCCTGCGTGCCGCGGTCTGAAACAAATGCGGTCGTGGTAAAAAGTATGGTAGCTAAGAGTAAAATTATTCTTTTCATAATCGTAATATTTAACAAGTGACTGAGTCACTCTTCAGCTATAATTACAAAGTCCGTTCCAAAAAATTTGAAACGGACTTTGTCATATTTTTAAAGCGTTCCTCGTAAGGCTTGCTCGCGCTCTATCGCCTCAAATAATGCCTTAAAGTTCCCAACACCAAAGGATTGTGCGCCCTTGCGTTGTATTACTTCTATAAACATAGTAGGTCTGTCTACAATGGTCTTTGTAAAGAGTTGCAGTAAGTAACCTTCTTCATCGCGGTCTATAAGAATACCGTGCTTTTTAAGTACCTCTACATCTTCATCTATATCGCCCACGCGGTCTAGTAAATCGTCGTAGTATTCTTCAGGAACGTACAAAAATTCTACGCCGCGCTCGCGCATGGCGCTCACGGTTGCTACGATATCGTCTGTAGCAACAGCAATGTGCTGCACACCTGGACCGTTATAGAAATCTAGGTATTCTTCTATTTGTGATTTTTTCTTTCCTTTTGCAGGTTCGTTTATTGGGAATTTCACGCGGCCGTTACCGTTGCTCATTACTTTACTCATGAGTGCTGTATATTCTGTCGCAATATCATCGTCGGCAAAAGAGATTATTTGCGCAAAGCCCATCACCTCACCGTAGAATTTACACCAAGTGTTCATCTCGTCCCAGCCCACGTTACCTACCATGTGGTCTATAAACTTGAGACCTACAGGTTCTGGATTGTAGTGGGATTCCCATTTCTTGAAACCAGGAAGGAACACTCCGTTATAGTTTTTACGTTCTACAAAAATGTGAACGGTTTCACCATAGGTATAAATTCCCGAGCGCACTACAGAGCCATGCTCATCACTTTCGGTTGTAGGTTCCAGATAGGGTTTTGCGCCGCGTTTTGTGGTTTCTTCAAATGCTTTGGTGGCGTCATCTACCCACAGGGCAACGACCTTGACGCCGTCACCATGCTCATTTATATGTGCGTTAAGTTCACCGTCTTTTAAAAGTGGTGTGGTAAGAACGAGTCTTATTTTACCTTGTTTGAGCACATAAGAAACACGGTCTTTGAGTCCAGTTTCCAGTCCTGCATAAGCTTCACTTTGAAAACCAAAAGCGGTTTTGTAAAAATGTGCAGCCTGCTTTGCATTTCCTACGTAGAGCTCTACATAATCTGTACCTAGCAGTGGCAAGAAGTCCTCAGCTTCCTTAAAAAGTTTTTTAAGGGAATATTCTGTATTTGCTAGGTCTTTTAAATTTTTTATTTCGGTAGACATGATGTTGTTTTTTTAATATTTCAATAAAGTTGCTTTCAGGTAATAACCAGTGTTACCACATGGCTCGTGAGCGCACACTTAAAAATTTCAAAACTTCTTTTAACAGCATCATGTTATTTTTTATTAAGGCATTTCTTCTATTTGAAGGGTATCTTGGTCTCTTTGTAAGCTATCAAGTTCTTCTTCATACTGATAAACACCGTCCTCAGACTCGTCGTACTCATAGTCTTCATTATAATAATCGTCACCACCGCTTTCTAGGTCGTCAAAACCTTTGAATTCACCGTTCATGGCCGATGCAAATATGGCACCGAAGAAGATAGCGATTACAACCACCACTAAACATGCAATAGCAGACAGTATCACGGCGATGATGTTCAGTATTTTGGCAGTATTTACGTTTTTGTAGGAGCTAGGCGCGTATTGGTCTGGATTTGCCTCGTATATTTTCAGACTTCTATTTGCTTGCACGAGTCCTATAATGCTCATAATGAGCGTAACTATGCCCACGATGCCATAACACCAGCAACCTATAAGAAATAATACTAGGGATATAATTCCTAGTGTAAGGGCCAATGGATCTGCCGGTAGCTTGTTGAAATTTTGGTTAAACTGGTCGCCAAAACCGTTTCCTCGATTCATATTTCCTCCATTATTGAAGCCATCGTTGCCGCTGTTAAAGCCGTTACCGCTATTATTGGCTGTATTCCAGTTACTATCGTTTGTTGGGTTGTTTTGTTCCACGTGTTTTTTAGTTAGTTTGTTTAATGGTAAAGGTACTTTTTTTTGGGATATTTTTAAGAATGTCTCGTAGGATCGATTTAGCTTTTTCGGTCCTTTTTTCGCGCAATTTGTTGGTCACTTGTTCGCTTTCGCGAAAGCGGAATTATCAAAACCCCAGTGCACCGCCATTAACGGCTGTTATTCTAGCCAGCTTTGAAAATAGGTGTCGTCTGCAATTTCAAGGGCTGCTTTTGTAACCATCAATGGTCTAAAAGTGTCTACCATGACTGCGAGTTCTTCCGTTTTGGTCTTACCAATACTGCGTTCTACGGCTCCTGGATGTGGTCCATGAGGAATACCGCCCGGATGCAAACTTATGTGACCAGGCGCAATATCGTTGCGGCTCATAAAATCACCATCTACGTAATAAAGTACCTCGTCGCTGTCTATATTGCTGTGGTTGTAGGGTGCAGGAATGCTGTCTGGGTGGTAATCATACAATCTAGGCACAAAGCTGCAAATCACAAATGCGCTCGTTTCAAAAGTCTGGTGCACTGGTGGCGGTTGATGAATACGGCCGGTTATGGGTTCAAAATCATGAATAGAGAGCGCATACGGGTAGTTAAAACCGTCGTATCCCACCACATCAAATGGATGAGAGGCATAAATGAGGTCAAATATCTCGTCTTGTTTTTTTATTTTTATTAGAAACTCTCCTTTTTCACTGTTGGTTTCTAGCGTTTCTGGCCTGCGTATGTCGCGCTCACAATAGGGTGCATGTTCTAGTAATTGCCCAAAATGATTACGGTAGCGTTTAGGTGTATAGACAGGTTTTGTAGACTCTACAATAAACAACCGGTTGTTCTCATCGTCAAAATCTAGTTTGTAAATGATGCCTCGTGGTACGACCAAATAGTCACCATATTTAAAGTCTAAGTTTCCTAAGTGCGTGCGCAGTGTTCCAGAACCTTTATGAATGAATATGACCTCGTCAGCATCGGCATTTTT
>JANQTO010000270.1 GCA_030731685.1 Nonlabens sp. | reverse complement strand
CCTCTACGCCATAGAAATATTCTTCTTTGTTATAACGGAATGTTGCACCAAGCTTTATAAAACCTTCAAAGTGCGTATCCAAACGACGTCTACCTATTTTATCACCACCTGGACGTGGAATATATCCTTTCCCAAATCGTGCTAATAAAGGTCCTACGAGCATAATAGAACCGCGAAGACCACGTCCTTGAACCTTATATTCTTCAGATTCTAGAAACGCCATGTTCACCGCATCTGCCTGAAAGGTGTATGAATCCTTACTATTTTTTGTAACCTTAACGCCTAAATTTTGCAACAAATCGATAAGCTTGTTCACGTCTATAATGTCAGGCACATTATTTATGATAACCGGTTCTGGAGTTAGTAAAACCGCACATAAAATTTGAAGCGCCTCATTTTTAGCACCTTGTGGATGTATATCTCCTTTAAGACGATGACCGCCTTCTATAATAAAAGTTCCCATTTATATAAATTCTTAAAGATTAAAAATAGGCATTTTCCCGCGTTAACTGCGGCAGATTGTCCAATAGAAAACAGGTTTAATTAACAAGTATTGAACAAAAAAAAGACAGCTGGAATAGCTGTCTTTAGTATCGTTAATATGGGAAACACCTAGTTAGAACGACGCTTAATCATGGTGTTGCCACCTGTAGGACGTGCCTTTTTTGTGCTTTGCCCTTTGGAACCTTTTTTATAGTTCTTACTATGCGTTGTTGCATTAGGACTAGGTATTGTGCGATGTATAAGATTTTTTGCGTCTAGTAAATCTTCATCTTTAGGTGCGAGGTTAATCTCTCCATTACTCAATTCGAATAGGTGTTTGAATATCACAATATCGTCTACAGAGTCTTTGTTCCAGTTGAGAAACGATTTCTTCATGTGATTTGCGATAATAAAAGCTAATGCCTCACGCTTTTCTCCTTTTTCCCAGCTCAACGCTACATTTATCATGCTTTGAATATTATTTCCATAGAAGCGATACTTGGGTTGCTTTTGTGGATAAGGCATGCGTGGTGGTCTTACAGCAAGGTCTTCTCTTGTAGGTACTGGATACGGAGAATCTACGTCGAGGTCAAAATCGGCGATAATAAATAGTTGATACCACAGTTTGTGTTGAAAGTCGGCAATATCTCGTAAATGCGGATTCAGGTTTCCCATAACACCGATAATGGCATTTGCCATTTTATTACGGGCTTCTTTGGTTTCAAGTGTTTTGCAGTGTTCAACTAACTTTTGAATATGTCTTCCGTATTCTGGAATATTTAAGTAGTTACGTTCTGTATTGTATTCTAATGATGGATTCAAATGTTCGGTTTTAATTTAAAAAGAAGTCATGCAAATTACTAAAATCCGGTGTTATTATAAACAGTTGCCTATACTTTATAGAGATATAACCCCAGGAATAACTCCTACTTGCTTATACTTTTCAATGACAGCATCAGGATTTTTAAGAATAACCATTATCGTAAGACTTGTAAAAGTTCCCTTGCTTGAGGTTTTAGTCGTAATTACTGCACCTGTATTATCAAATATGTTTTCTATTTGCAAGACTGCGTCACCAGATGCAGGTACGATAAACTTATACATGTACTTCGAGGGCCAAACGGACGTGTCTGCCAGCTGTTCTTTTAGTTTACTGTAAAATTCATCGGAATTGCTCGTATCCATAATTTTAATAAGGTGCACAAATATAAGTGAAGAACCCTTGCAAGTCCAGTCATTTATTTAGTTATTTTGCTAGTTCATGGAAGCAATACATCGCATACTCATTATAGGAGGTCCTGGAAGTGGCAAAACGAGCCTCATAAAAGACCTAGAAAAACGTGGCCACAAAGTACACCATGAGGTTTCTAGAGAAGTCATACGTAACGCACAGGAAAAAGGAATAGAACAACTTTTTCTTACTGACCCTAAGGCATTTAGCGACGAGTTACTAGCTGGCCGGACGCAACAGTTTCACCAAGCACAAACAGGCATAAACTTTTATGACCGCGGTATTCCAGATGTCCCAGCATATCACATATTCACAGGTGACCCTATACCTGATGATTATATTGTAGCGAGCAAGCAACTCGTATATGACCATGTGTTTTTTTTACCACCGTGGGAGGACATCTATAAAGAAGATAATGAACGTTACGAATCTTACGAACAGGCCGTTGTCATAGGGAATATACTTGTCGATTTTTACAAAAAACTAGATTACAGCCCTCTAATAGTGCCACTAACTAGCATTGAAGAACGCTATTTGTTTATAATGGACCACATAGCCTAGTGTTTAAAAACAGTTACAACATATTAGAGAGAGTTTATGGTTACAGCGAGTTTAGGCCCGTTCAAAAAGAAATCATAGATCACATTCTGGACGGTAAGGATGCACTCGCTCTTTTACCTACCGGTGGCGGCAAATCTATATGTTATCAAATTCCTGGCCTCATGCTTGACGGATTATGTATCGTCATATCACCGCTCATTGCCCTTATTAAAGATCAAGTAGAACAACTCAAGGCTCGCGATATTAAAGCCATAGGTCTTACAGGCGGTATTTCTCAGAGCGAACTAGGCGACATACTAGATAATTGCGTTTATGGAAACTACCAGTTCCTTTATATGAGTCCAGAACGATTGCAACAATCACTTGTAAAGGAACGGTTAAAGTCCATGAAAATAAGCCTCATAGCCGTAGACGAGGCACATTGTATAAGCCAGTGGGGTCATGACTTTAGACCTGCATACCGTCACATTAATGAATTAAGGGAGCAACTCAAAAATGTACCATTGATAGCAGTTACTGCAACTGCGACAAAGCAGGTTCAAGAAGATATTCTCAAAAATCTTCATATTGCACCCGACCATGTCTTTAAAAGTAGCTTTGAGCGGCCTAATATCGCTTACCTTATTAAAAATACAGCCGACAAGCGCAGGTTTCTTATCGATTTTTATCAAACCCATAAAGAAACCTCTATTGTTTATGTGCGTAGCCGTAAAAACACCATGCAGTTTGCGCAGCTACTACAAGAAAATAACCTAAGCGCATCTTTTTATCACGGTGGCCTTGAGCCCAAGTTGCGTACTAAAACCGCTGCACAATGGATGCAGGACCAGACGCAGGTCATGGTGGCTACAAATGCCTTTGGTATGGGAATAGACAAGCCAGGCGTGCGTTCTGTTGTGCACATGCAACTTCCGGACAGCGTAGAAAGCTATTACCAAGAACCCGGCCGTGCCGGTCGCGACGGTAAGCCTGCCACTGCCCTATTTCTTTACAATGTCAACGATATCACCCATGCTCAAAACCAATTCCTAAATGCAATTGCAAGTTCACAAACAGTAAAGCACGTATTCAAAAAACTATGCGTCTACCTTCAAATAGCTGTTGGCGATGGTATGGATAGCGTTCATAATTTTTCGTTTTCCCACTTTTGTGCAACGTATAATTTACCTGGAATACAATGCTTTAACGCATTGCAAGCACTCGATAGATTTAGTGTCATCGCATTATCACAGGGATTTCATAGGCGTTCTAGTATTCGCTTTCGCGAAAGCGGAAAAAACAGCATAGCCTTTGCAGGGAACAACCCAGAACTCAACGCCATCATTCAATCTATTTTACGTACTTACGGCGGCAGTACAAACCAGCAAATTGATATTAATATACCACTGATTGCATTGCGAAGTAATACCAGCGAAGAAAAAGTAACACAAGCACTGGAAACGCTGCACGAGCAAGGTTATATAGATGCACTTATCGTAAATGCTGATACACAAGTAACTCTTTTACAACCTCGTGAT
>JANQTO010000269.1 GCA_030731685.1 Nonlabens sp. | reverse complement strand
ATCATACCTTCACTGTCAGCACCTGCTGGTCGTTTGTCTATGCTCTGTCCTGCACCGTGACAGGTAGGACATGGAGCACTTGTTTGCATGCGACCTAAGATGGTATTTTGTATACGTGTTACCTGGCCAGCACCTTTACAGGTACCACAAGTTGTGTAAGTAACCCCAGGTGCTTGCTTTTTACGTTTTACTTTTACTTTTTTATCTACACCGTTTGCTGCTTCTTCAAGCGTTAATGAAACGCGTATTCTTAAGTCTTTTCCTTTCACCTGTCGACGACCGCCGCCACCAAAACCTCCAAAACCTGAGAAGCCACCGCCGCCACCGCCAAAGATGTCGCCAAACTGGCTGAATATGTCATCCATATCCATACCACCAAAACCACCACCATGACCACCTGCTCCACCAGAAGTATATGCCTGGTGACCTAGCTGGTCGTATCGTGCTTTCTTTTGAGCGTCACTAAGTGTTTCATAAGCCTCTGCAGCTTGCTTGAACTTTTCCTCGGCTGCGCTGTCACCTGGATTTTTGTCCGGGTGAAATTCTATCGCTTTTTTGCGATATGCTTTTTTTATTTCGGCTGCTGATGCACTTTTAGAAATGCCCAGTATATCATAAAAATCTGCCATGTTATTGTCCTATTACTACCTTAGGGTAGCGTATTATTTTGTCACCCAGCTTGTATCCTTTCTCCAGTATGTCTATAATCTTACCTTTCATATCGTCTGTAGGCGCTGGTATTTGTGTGATTGCCTCATGCTGGTCTGCATTAAAGGTATCACCTGCACGAGTGCTCACCTCTTCAAGTCCTTTAGACTCTAGGGTGTTGCGCAGTTTATTGCTAATGAGTGTTACACCTGTTGCGAGTTGCTCATCTTCACTTTTATTAATCTCTATCATCGCTCTGTCAAAATCGTCTAGAACTGGTAGCATATCCTTAAGGATACCTTCACCTGCGGTTTTAAAAAGTTCCATGCGCTCCTTTGCGGTACGGCGCTTGAAATTTTCAAAATCGGCAAAAAGTCTTAAAAATTTCTCTTTTTCTTGCTGCAACTGCTCTTCCAGAACAACTATAGGGTCTCTTTCCTCTACTGGTTCTGTAGTTTGCTCCTCTGTAGTTTGACCTTGTTGCTCTTGTTGCTCTTGCGTTAACGCATCTTGCTCTTGCATTTTTTCAGCTTCTTTTTCAGTATGTTCTGACATCTTACGACTCGATTTTTTAAAAAACATTTATTTGTAATGAGCAGTAGGTTTATTGTTATTACGCTTTCGCGAAAGCGTACCTATTACAATCCTTAAACTCCTCACGCGCGATATGTCAAATTTGTTGCCACACCCGTTACCGTGTCAAAATGTCACAAACTCATTTTAAGAGCAATTTAACAGGCTACAAGACAGAAGCTTTTAATTTTGACCGTTTAATTTAAAACACAATCACAATGACACGTAATTTTTTAACACTGAGCGCAGCTGCGTTACTACTTTTCACAGTTTCCTGTAAGGAAAATCCAAACGAGACCGAAGCAAGCGGCGCAGAAACGGAAGCAATGGCTCCAGCCGAAGCAGTAACTTATAATGTGGATACAGAGCTTTCTAGTATTGCTTGGGTAGGTTCAAAACCTACTGAAGATCACACAGGAAATTTATCACTTTCTAGTGGAATGGTTAAGGTACAGGATGAAGCACTTGCAAGTGGTGAGTTTGTCATAGATATGACCTCCATAGAAGTTACTGACTTAGAAGGTGAAGAGGCGACTAATTTAAAGGCGCACTTAGAAGGTACCTTACCTGGAAAAGCAACCGACTTTTTTAACACACCAAAATATCCAACTGCAAAATTTGTCGTAACTGGTGTTAAAACTGTAGATGGCAAAAGTGTTCTTGAAGGTAACTTAACGCTTAAGGACGTTACTAAAAATGTTTCATTTCCAGTTAACGTAAGCTATGATGACAACAAAATGATGTTGAAATCTGAGCAATTTACCATAGACAGAACAGATTGGGGCATTCAATATGGTTCTCAGAAGTTTTCTGATAAAATACTAGACAGCGCGATAAGCGATGACATGAAACTAACGGTAAATCTTGTTGCTACTAAGGCATAAGGATTTGTTCAAACTATAAAAACCTTCACAATTCTTGTGAAGGTTTTTTTATGCCTTAAATCTAAGTAAATATCGCAATGAGCTTGCTTTTACACCAAATATTCTTGAAGCGCTTGCTCTAGCTTTGGAAATTTAAATTCATAACCACTAGCCTCAATGGTATCGCTGCTCACATGCTGACTTGCAAGCACAATAGCTGCCATTTCGCCAAGCATGAGTTTCATTACAAACTCTGGAACATTAGGCAAGAAAACGGGTTTGCCCATTGTTTTACCTATAGCTTCCATCATCGCTCTGTTACGTATGGGATTTGGTGCAACGGCGTTGAATACACCTGTTCTTTTTTCCATCGCAATATGTTTGATGATACCTACTAAATCGTCTACCGCTATCCAGCTTTGCCACATTTTTCCATCACCAAAACCTGCACCAGCATACATTTTTACGGGTTTTGCCATTTGTTCCAATGCGCCACCTTTGTCTGACAACACAATACCTATGCGCACAATGGCATGTTGTAGTCCCAATTCCTGAAATTGCATACCCATACTTTCCCAAGCAAGGCAAACGTCTGCAAGGAAATTCTTTGCAACTGGCGGCACTTCGTTTTCAGTCATGGCATGGCCGTTCTTATCGTCTGGATAAATACCAATAGCACTAGCGGTAATGACGTGCTTAACGGAGTCTTTATTATCATGAAGTGCGTTGAGCAATAACTGCGTGCTGTTCACGCGACTGTCCATTATCTTTTTCTTAGCCTCGTCTGTCCAGCGTTGGAAAACGGTTTCACCTGCGAGATGGACAATCGTGTCCACACCTTGCAAGCAGGACGCATCTATGGTCATTTTTTTAACATCCCATAAATATCCCTTGTGATTAGGCTCTGTTTTAATAGCTTCCTTACGACCGGTTAGGTAATTGACTTCATGGCCATTACTCAATAATAATGCTGTAAGTTCCTGACCTACAAGTCCTGTTGCTCCTGTAATTAATACTTTCATAGTTACGAAGTTAGGTTAGAAAACCAAAAAGAAAAAATGCCTTAGTGTTTAATTAACACAAGGCATTTAAGTTATGGAAATAAGCAGACCTCTGACCGAAATACAACCTATAACCTTACAATAACCTCCTTATTTTCAGACAAGGTAAACTTAGCATCTTCCCATGAAGGTGGTCCCATGGTCATAGGGTTATTGCTCATGCCATAAGGCTCAGATGGAAAGTTACCGTCAAAATCCATACGCCCGTTTTCATTTTTGTCATGCAATACGCTCACGGCATACTCGCCAGGTTTTACGTTTTCAAAAATGTAGGTTGCAACGCCCTCGACGATAGCAACCTTTGCCGAGTGTAAGGGTGCGGCTTTCATAAAGGTATCTTTTTCATAAACACCTATCATCATTGTTCCTGTATCATTTCCAGCGTTAGGGACAGTTACTTTAAGCGTTACGGTTTCTTGAGCAAAGCAAGAAATTGTAGTGAAAAGAAATAGTGCGATTGTTGAAAGTAGATTGTTCATAATTGTTTGTTTTAATAGTTAGACATGACAAATATGCACACAACATCAACCTCTTTAAAATAGAACCTACCGAGCTGTAGAAAGATGGTGATGAGTTGTAATTTAGTATCTAGTAGTTAGTTCCTAGTACTTACTATCAATAGTTAGGAGTTGATACTAGTAATGAAC
>JANQTO010000268.1 GCA_030731685.1 Nonlabens sp. | reverse complement strand
TTTTTTCAGAGGGTTTGTTCATGATTATATCTGACCTTCTTAAAATGATTGCCGTACTCGGCTACATGGTTTTTGTGAGTTGGCAACTTACCCTTATTGCTCTTATTGTGATGCCGTTCATATTATATGCAACAAGAGTATTTCAAAAAGCAATGAAAAGGGCTTTTGAAGAAGTGCGCACGCAGGTTAGTAATTTGAATACGTTTGTTCAAGAACGCGTTACCGGTATGAAAATCGTACAGATTTTTAACCGAGAAAAAATAGAGCACCAGCGCTTTATGGAAATTAACAATAAACACCGAGTGGCTTGGGTAAAAACGGTTTGGTATAACTCTATCTTTTTTCCTATTGCCGAGATGGCTTCGAGCATTACCATAGGACTCATCTTTTATATAGGTGTTATCCTAAATCTAGGAGCTGACTATAAAGTCATTCAAATAGGCGTTATAGTCATGTTCATTGATTTATCACAAAAGCTTTTTAGACCACTGCGCCAAATAGCCGATAAGTTCAACACGCTACAAATGGGTATGGTAGCCGCAAACCGTGTATTTGAAATCTTAGATACAAATTCTCAGATAGAAGACGAAGGTACGGTAGCAGCGACATCGTTACAAGGAGACATCAGGTTTGAAAATGTAGATTTTGGCTATGTAGAAAACGAGCTCGTTTTGAAGGGTTTGAACTTTAATGTAGCATCTGGCCAAACAGTTGCCATTGTAGGAGCGACAGGCGCAGGAAAGTCCACGATTATTAACTTACTATCTCGTTTTTATGAAATTAATAGCGGCGCTATTTATATAGACGGGACAAATACTAAAGACTATAAACTAGCGAGCCTGCGTTCAGAAATAGCCGTGGTTTTGCAAGATGTTTTCCTTTTTGCCGATACTATCTTAAACAATATAACACTTAGAGATACCTCAATTACTGAAGAAATGGTTACTGCTGCAGCTCGTAAAATAGGAGTTCACGACTTTATAGCATCGCTACCCGGCGGTTACCAGTATAACGTAAAAGAGCGTGGTGTGATGTTAAGTTCTGGTCAGCGCCAACTTATTGCGTTTTTAAGAGCTTATGTATCGAACCCAAGTATTCTAGTGCTGGACGAAGCAACAAGTTCTGTAGATGCGCAAAGCGAGCAACTTATACAAACTGCAACCGATATTATTACCAAAGGTCGCACCTCTATCGTTATTGCGCATAGGTTAGCAACCATAAAGAAAGCAGACAAAATTATCGTTATGGACGCTGGTGAGATTGTAGAAATGGGAACCCACAGCGAGCTGCTTCTTAAAGAAAACGGCTACTACCGCAATCTCTATGAAGTGCAGTTTGTGAATCAAGAGGTAGACTAGCCTCCAGTCGTTTTCTTATATATTACTGCAACAAGAACACCTATCAGGATGCCGATAATCATAAGCACTATAATTCCTATGACTACCACTAGAAGCGCGACGAGCGTGCGCAATATGGTCTGCTGGATGTCAAGTTTGAAACACCTTTTATATACATAGGCATTGTAAACTAGCATCAACGGAAAACTAACAAAAGAGTAGGTCATCAAGGCTTTCGGGCTCAAAAGTGCAAGTGCTATACTAACAGGCGTTGTAAGAATCATTATATGACTATACGTATACATATAAAAAACGCATTGTTCAGTGAAATTGTAGAAACGCTTACCCCAAAACGTAATACGCCCAAGAAATGCTAGAAAAGGAATCGTTATAAACAAAATAACCGCTTGATAATCTGTTGCTAGGCTGCCTGCAAATTCTTGTATGTTTTTATTCATAGCCGCAGTTTGCTGGGCGGTTTTTACCGCAGCCTCGTCGGTCAGGTCTGTCGGTACCAATAGTTCTGGTTCTGGTTGCATGCTTGCAGCTAATTGCGTGAGGTCTATGTTTGCTTTTTTAAGTACAAAAACATAAAGACCACTAATAAAAAGAGCAACGAGTAAGTAGCGTACCGCATCTATGTATGCCATGCGACGACCTGTGATATAACCATTAATAACAGCTTCAGGTTTTCTAAATAAGTCTATGAACGTACGCATGAAACGCGTGTCAAAACCCAAATATAAATCTGTAAAGTCGTTTGCAACGTTGCGCATGGTGATGCGTTTTTCTATCCATTTTGCGCCACAACTGGAGCAATAGGTTTTGTGTGCATAGAGTAATTGGTCACAATTTTTACAAATTCGTTCCATGGTTGGTGGTTTGGTTATAAGTAGCTAAACGTACTTAGTTGTTTCAAATATCAAGTATTTAAGTAGTAAGCGCTCTAAAAAGCGTAATAGTTTCCATTGCTTCCTTAACATCGTGTACCCGCAAAATACGTGCACCTTGTTGCAGGGCGACCATGTGCAAGGCCGTTGAACCGTTTAAAGCTTCTTGAGCATTTATATTCAGGGTTTTATAAATCATGGATTTGCGTGACAATCCTGCCAGTATGGGAACGTCCAGTGATTGTAGCAAGTTTAAGTTTTTGAGTAATTCAAAATTTTGTTCTGTCGTTTTTGCAAAGCCAAATCCTGGGTCTATGATGATGTCATTTATTCCAGCAGCACGAGCAGCAGCGATGCGCTCGCTAAAATAGAAAATGACCTCGTGTACTAAATCGTCGTAAGAAGTTTGTGTTTTCATGGTTTGCGGTGTGCCACGCATGTGCATCATCACATAAGGTACCTGAGCACTTGCCACGGTTGCAAGCATGTTGCCATCTAGCAGCCCAGCACTTATATCGTTCACCATGTTTGCTCCGTGCTGTAGGGCTTTAGAGATTACGCTTTCGCGAAAGCTATCACAACTTAACGCAATTCCATGAAAGTTTTTACTTATGATTTCTAATGAAGGTAGTACACGCTGGCACTCTTCTTCAACAGTAATATCCTGCCCGTCAGGTCTTGAACTGTAACCACCTACATCTATAAAAGTCGCTCCGTCGCGCAGCATTTTTTCTACTTGCGATAATATTGCAGCATCGCTAGATAGCTTGCCGCCGTCATAGAACGAGTCTGGCGTGCAGTTTACAATGCCCATTACGTGAGGTGTAGATAGGTCTATGAGTTTGCCAGCGCAATTTATAGTAGCCATGGATTATGTTAATTGGATTATAAAGGCGAAATTTACGCAAAATTTAGCCCACCGCATGAGTACTACGAGCCAGCAATATGACCATGTTATCGCAACTTGCAGAAGTTTATTTATTAATAAAATGAAGGATTATGGCAGTGCGTGGCGCATCTTGCGATTACCATCGCTTACTGACCAAATTTATATCAAAGCACAACGCATACGCGGTTTACAAACTCTTGCAGAACGTAAGGTGAACGAAGGTGAGCAAAGCGAGTTCATAGGCATAATTAATTATTCGATTATGGCGCTCGTACAACTGGAACGTGGTGTCGTAGAGCAACCCGACTTGAACCTTGAAGAAGCAACGGCGTTATATGACCAGCATATTGCAGCTACTAAAAAGCTGATGATGGATAAGAATCACGATTACGGCGAGGCATGGCGCGAAATGCGTGTGAGCAGCCTTACTGACCTTATTCTTCAAAAACTACTACGCGTTAAACAAATAGAAGATAACGCTGGCAAGACCCTAGTTTCTGAAGGGCTTGATGCAAATTACCAGGATATGGTAAATTATGCGGTTTTTGCGATGATTCATTTGGATAAAGCAGGTAATAAATAGTAGATACGTTAGTTTCGGTTATAATTTCTAACGAAAACTGCAAACTGCCAACTGCCTACCGCGACTAGAAACTAAAAACTACTTCCACTTAAT
>JANQTO010000267.1 GCA_030731685.1 Nonlabens sp. | reverse complement strand
CAACTGCCGAGCAAAAGTGGTATAAGTACTGGATGGATAACGATTATTTTACATCTGTTCCCGACGAGCGTGAGAGTTACACCATAGTCATACCGCCGCCTAACGTCACAGGAGTGCTACATATGGGACATATGCTTAACAATACCATACAGGACGTACTCATAAGACGCGCCCGCCTTAAAGGTTATAACGCTTGTTGGGTTCCAGGAACTGACCACGCGTCTATTGCAACAGAGGCAAAGGTCGTTAAAAAGTTGAAAGACGCAGGAATTGATAAAAATGACCTTACAAGAGAAGAATTTTTGTCACACGCCTGGGACTGGACTGACAAGTATGGTGGCATTATCTTAGAACAACTTAAAAAACTGGGTGCAAGTTGCGACTGGTCACGCACCAAGTTTACCATGGACGACGACATGAGCGCCGCTGTAATTCACGTGTTTGTGGACCTTTATAACAAGGGTAAAATCTATCGTGGTTTTCGTATGGTAAATTGGGACCCAGAAGCGCAGACCACACTAAGCGATGAAGAGGTTGTTTATGAAGAGCGCAATGGGCATTTATACCATCTCAAATATGTTCTTGAAGATGGATCAGATTTTATTACCATTGCAACCACAAGACCCGAAACTATTTTAGGTGATACCGCAATTTGCGTACATCCTGAGGATTCACGTTACACACATTTAATAGGGAAAAAAGTGATAGTTCCTATCGTAAATAGAGCCATTTCTATCATCGCAGACGATTACGTGGACATGGAATTTGGTACCGGAGCACTAAAAATCACGCCAGCACATGACATTAATGACAAAGCTATAGGCGAGAAGTATAACCTTGAGGTTATCGATATTTTCAATGCAAATGGCACATTGAACAGTTTTGGACTCCACTATGAAGGTAAAGACCGTTTTCAAGTGCGCAAAGAAATAACTGCAGAACTAGAAACTAAGGAATTACTTCTCAAAAAAGAAAATCACCTTCATAAAGTAGGTACAAGTGAGCGCACCGGTGCGGTCATTGAGCCTAGACTTTCTGACCAGTGGTTTTTAAAAATGGAAGAACTTGCACAACCTGCTATTGACGCCGTGCGTAATGATATTGTAGAGTTATTGCCACCTAAATTTAAGAGCACTTATTTTCACTGGATGGAAAACGTGCGCGACTGGAATATTTCACGACAGCTCATGTGGGGACAACGTATTCCGGCTTATTTCTATGGTGATGGTAAAGAAGATTTTGTGGTTGCAAATAGTGTTGATGAGGCTGTTACGCTTTCGCGAAAGCGAACTAACAACAACGCCTTAACTGCAGCAGACCTTAGACAAGAAAATGACGTACTAGACACGTGGTTCTCTAGTTGGTTATGGCCTATCAGTGTTTTTAACGGAATTCTAGAGCCTGAAAATGAAGAGGTTAAATACTATTATCCTACTCGTGATTTAGTTACTGGTCCAGACATATTATTTTTCTGGGTAGCGCGCATGATTGTTGCTGGATATGAATATCGTGATGAAAAGCCATTTGATAAAGTTTACCTCACTGGATTGGTGCGTGATAAGCAGCGTCGCAAGATGTCCAAGTCACTAGGGAACTCACCAGATGCACTAAAGCTCATAGAAGATTATGGAGCTGACGGTGTTCGGGTTGGGCTGCTTTTAAGCGCTGCTGCCGGAAACGACATCATGTTTGATGAGGATTTGTGCCAGCAAGGAAAAAACTTTGTAAACAAAATATGGAATGCCTACCGTTTGATAGATGGTTGGGAAATAGATAATTCCATTGCACAACCAGTATATGCTAAGCAAGGACTCGACTGGTATCAATCGAGATTTAATGAGGTGCTTTTAGAAATAGAAGACCATTATTCAAAATATCGTCTAAGTGATGTACTTATGACAAGTTACAAACTTATATGGGACGACTTTTGTAGCTGGTTACTGGAAATCATAAAGCCAGAATATCAGCAACCTATTGACGCCGCGACGCATGCTGCGGTTATAAGCCTTTTAGAAGATAACTTGAGGTTGATGCACCCATTCACACCATTTATAACTGAAGAGATATGGCAAAGTATTGCTCCGCGTAAAAGAGAAGAAGCATTAGTGGTGAATCAATGGCCAGCTGGCGGGACCGTTAATGCAAGCCTAGTGAGCGATATGGATATGGTTCAAGAGGTTATCACAGGTTTGCGTAAAGTACGCAAGGAGAAGCAAATCTCGTTTAAAAATGATATCGAGGTAATGGTTATTAATAATGAAAACCTCTCCAGTGCTTATGATAAACTCATAATGAAAATGGTGAATGTAGCGTCTATAACTACAGTTAATGAGGCTGTTGCCGGTGCTGTAAGTTTTAGAGTAAAGTCTAATGAGTATTTTGTGCCACTAGCTGGTGCAGTGGACGCAACGGTAGAATTAGGTAAGCTTGCAGAGGAACTTAAACGTGCCCAAGGTTTCTTAGTAAGTGTTCAAAAGAAACTGAGCAACGAGCGTTTTGTTGCAAATGCAGCCGTTGAGGTTGTCGATTTAGAGCGTCAAAAAGAAGCGGATGCACTTGCTAAAATCGAAACGATTGAGGCAAGTATGCAAGCCTTACAATCGTAGTTCCCTTGCATTGCAGTAATAAAAAATGCGACTCCATGAGTCGCATTTTTTGTTTAGTATGTTTGAGATTGTTACCATGGTTTGGGATATAAATCTTCTACAATTTTGATATATCGCTTTTTTGCTTCTTTTTTTGTAAGCTGTTGTACTTGAATTAAAGCATTCATTTTAAAACCTGCGCGCAGGTCATTTGAATGAAAGCTACGATTACTTACATAAGGCTCGTCTATAACTCTTTTGTAATAGGCGTACAGGTGCAGCTGCAGCTCAAGCGGAACCTGTGACTGCTCCTCAGCACTTGCCTTTTCAAAAGCTTCTTGGAATTGTTTGTCTAGTTCTTCTTCGGTCATTCTTAAATAGTTGCTAGAGTAGAGACACCACCTTTTACAACTTGATTAAGTGCAACCTCTACTTTTGTATCTACGGGTAAATAAACATCTACACGTGACCCAAATTTAATAAAACCGCTCTCACTTCCTTGTACAACTTGCTCATTTTCTTTGGCGTAGTTCACTATGCGCTTTGCCAGTGCACCCGCAATTTGTCTGTAAAGCACCTGAATTCCGCTTTTGTGCGTTACTACAACCGTAGTACGTTCGTTCTCTTCACTAGCTTTAGGATGCCACGCAACGAGGTATTTACCGGGATGATATTTACTATACACTACCGTTCCAGCTATAGGATGTCTAGTCACGTGAACGTTGATAGGAGACATAAATACAGAAATCATCAAACGTTCACCTTTAAAAAATTCATTTTCCTGAACTTTCTCTATAACAACAACTTTACCATCTACAGGTGATACAATGGTGCTGTCACTAAGCGGCGTTAAGCGTTTAGGATTTCTGAAAAACTGTAGAATAATAAACAAAAGTCCTATAATGACTATGGATAAGCCTATCTGCAGCCACATCGGCATGTTTAACGTCCACACAACGCTCATTAATACACATGTAAGGACAAAAGCTATAAGAATGGATGTATTTCCTTCTCTATGAAACATAGTTTATTATTATAAAAGTTAAATATGCAAACGGCGCTGCAAATATAATACTGTCCATACGGTCAAAAATACCACCATGACCAGGCATTATGTTTCCGCTATCCTTGACGTCAGCTTGACGTTTGAACTTAGACTGTATTAAGTCGCCTATAGTTCCGAAAAATGCAACTACAAACGCAAGAATAAGCC
>JANQTO010000266.1:2706-3827 GCA_030731685.1 Nonlabens sp. | reverse complement strand
GGAAGAAGTACACGTGATGCTTTTTGAACCAGCAAGCACAAAACATACGGGAAATGTACAGCATGAGATAACGAAGAAAAAGCTGGATTGGATTTGATAATTAGTACTCTGTGACTGTAAATTCCATCATAGGATTCAAATTGTAAACCTCAGTAGGTGGCAAACCCGTGGGAGCTTTTATGTCACCGTCTTTGTAAGCGTTGTGAAAAATATTTGTTAACGGGACTAACTCTTGTCTCGCATTTGTTGCAGATGCTAAAAATGATTTTAAATTAAACTGATTAAAAACCTTTTCTGTTAATAATAGCATTATTGAACGTTTAAAGTTACTAAAAGAACCATCATCATTTAAATCTCCTAAATTTTCAATTACAATATATAATGTTTCGCTCTCAATAAAAACTCGAGTTTTTGAAAAATCAAAATCCACGGTATTTTCAAAATTGCCAGTTTTTGATAAATATAATTGTTCATGAATTGTTTCAAAATCCTGATTTAGAACACTAAATTTAAGAGCAAACTGCTTACCCTCTTTTTTAGCATATCGAGATTCTTGTTTTAAGTCACTAAAAAAAAATCGGATGTTATCAATTCTTAAAGACTTTGACAAATCTACCGGGGTTAGTTCAATAAGATATCTAGATTCATAACCAATTGGAAAACGTCTAAAACCATTTCTTTTACTTTCAGTCCCAGCTTCTAATATTTTTTTAGACCTGTACATTTGTAAGGTAACCGTATCTAATTTTTCTATTTTGGAAAACATGAACAAATTTTTACGAGAAAGCACTTCATCTTTAACGACTAACTTTTTTTCAAATCCTAAAGCATACAATTTTAATGTATCGTTCTTTTGTAGGTTGACGTTTATAAGACCGTTCAAATCAGCATATCCCCTTATGTCAGCATATTCATACCTTGCAAAAGGAATAGGCTTTTTGGTGTCTATATCTGTAATTATATTTTGAGCCATGCATGGCTTAGCGAAGCATAGTAATAGAAAGAAAAGAAACACTCTCATGATTTGCGCTTATAAAATTAATCTACTAATTACCCATTTGACAAATTGATATACTAAATTTCAGACGTTCAATTGATTTTTGGATTTGTGCTAAAAATAA
>JANQTO010000266.1:0-2696 GCA_030731685.1 Nonlabens sp. | reverse complement strand
CACGTGATGCTATTTGAACCAGCAAGCACAAAACACACGGGAAATGTGCAGCATGAATTGACTAAGGAAAAGCTGGACTGGATTTAATCATTTGAATTTGAGTTTGAAAATTTAAAACCTAGTTCAACTAAACCCATCGACTCACAAACTCAACGTCTCACAAACTCACCAACTCAAAGACTCAAAGACTCACAAACTAATCACTATTTTTGCACCTCTTTTTAGACTTATTATGATTGTAACAAAAACCAGTGAAGAACTAGAGATTATGCGTCGTGCAGCGCTTATGGTGAGTAAAACACTTGCCATGGTTGCCGCCGAAATCAAACCTGGAGTCACTACCCTACATTTAGACACACTTGCCGAAACCTTTATACGTGACCACGGTGCAATCCCTGGTTTTAAAGGTCTGTACGATTGTCCCAGTACCTTGCTCATTTCTCCTAATGAAGAAGTGGTTCATGGTATTCCAAAAGATGTGGCAATTAAAGAAGGTGATGTACTTTCTATAGACTGCGGCGCAATTGTAGATGGATTTTATGGTGACCATGCATATACATTTACCGTAGGTGATGTACCGCAGGAAACGCTAGACCTACTGGAACGAACTAAAAAATCGCTTTATTTAGGCATTGAGCAGTTCAGATTAGGCAACCGCGTAGGTGATGTAGGTTATGCTATCCAAAACTATTGTGAGAGTTTTGGTTACGGCGTGGTACGCGAGCTTGTAGGACATGGTTTAGGACGCGTTATGCACGAAGACCCACAAATGCCTAATTACGGTAAGCGCGGTCGTGGTAAAAAGTTTGTAGAAGGTATGACCGTTGCCATAGAACCTATGATAAATCTAGGAACTAAAGACATCAAACACTATCCTGACGGCTGGACCATTAAAACCAAAGATTTCAAACCAAGCGCACACTTTGAGCATAACGTCGCGATTGTAGATGGTGAGCCGCGCTTGTTGAGCACCTTTGACTATATATATGAAGTTCTGGGAATCACCTCTAATGAGGAAGACCCGTATCGTTGGAAAAACTAATCAATTCAGAATTGTGAACTCTGAATTCTGAATTGAATTTGCTTGAAAAAACTTTTTAAATTTTTCCTGAACCTCATCCCACGGCCTTGGCTTATAAAAGTAAGTTACTGGGTACGGCCGCTTATGGCGTGGTGGTATCGCGGTGAACGCTATACGGACCCCATCGATGAGAAATCTTTTAAAAGTTTCTTGCCATATGGCTATGGAAATGTTAGAGAAAATGTGCTTTCACCTTCTACCCTTTCGTTAGAAAGACATCGCTTGCTTTGGCTATATCTAACTAGAGAAACAGACTTACTCACGCGTCCACAATCCTTATTACACGTAGCACCGGAGCAATGCTTTTATGCACGCTTTCGCGAAAGCGAACTCCTCACCTACACCACAACAGACCTACTATCACCGCTTGCTGACGTAAAGGCCGACATTTGTGCGCTACCGTTTGCTGACAATAGCTATGATTTTATATTATGTAATCACGTGCTTGAGCATATTCCAGACGATTTTAAGGCGATGCAGGAACTTTATAGGGTGTTAAAACCTGGTGGAACGGCTATTTTACAAATTCCGCTAGAGAATGACCGCGATGTAACTTTTGAAGACGATTCCATCACTGACCGTGATGAACGGGCACGCATTTTCGGTCAGTATGACCATGTGCGCGTTTATGGAATGGATTATTTTAAGAGACTGGAACAAGTAGGTTTTCAAGTAGCTGCAGTAGATTATACCAAGCAACTATCTCGTGACGAAGTTGACAGATACAGACTTGCTCAAGGCGAGCTCATTCCTGTTGTAACTAAGCCGCTTACAGCGACACCTTAATATACTGTTTGAATCCTGGAGTCGTCTCAAACTTGAGCAAGCCATTGTCATCTATGTACATTATAAGAACTTCTATATCTGGAATATTGGGCAATAACTCGCGAGATTTTTCTAAGGGCATTGCCATGAATGCCGTTGCATAACCGTCGGCCATGGTGCAGGTGTTTGCAATAACGTTTACCCCTATGACATTAGATGGTTGCGCAATTCCTGTGGTAGGGTTTACGGTATGCGCATAAACTTTTCCTGTTGCTACATCTGTTTTAATCTTGCGATAGTTCCCACTACCGGCCATCGCCTTATCTGTTAAATTTACTACAGTTACAATCCTGCGTTCTTCATCTGGAGTTTGATTTGGGTCGTCTATTCCTACTGCCCATGGTGCGTTGCTTTCTAAATTGGAACCTTTTGTTATCACCTCACCGCCTACTTCTACTACATAATTTGTAGCGCCATTGCTGTCCAATAATTTTGCGATGTGATCAACGAGCGTACCTTTTGCAATAGCGTTGAATTCTAAATACATACCTCGTTTACTAGATGACAACACCCATTTATTAGGCTCGGCAGCTGTTTCTAGATTCATATGATAAAAGCCTACAAATTGCAACAAGCTATCGATTTTCTGCTGTGACGGAATAGTTGTTTGCTCACCTTTGGCTCCAAAACCATAAGCATTCACAAGATTACCTACGGTAGGGTCAAAGTAACCGTCAGTCTTGCGGTAGATTTCTTGCGCAGCGTCATAGACCTCTTTAAAATCGGCAGTTACCAGAACGTCATTTTCACCGTTGTTGAACTTGTTGATGTCTGAAGTCTCTTGCCAAGT
>JANQTO010000265.1 GCA_030731685.1 Nonlabens sp. | reverse complement strand
ACCATCGCGCAGGAATTAAGAGACTTCATCATAGACATAGTAGCTGCCAAAGAAGGTCATCTAGGCGCGAGTCTAGGCGTCGTGGAACTGACCATTGCCCTGCATTATGTTTTTGATACGCCGCACGACTTGCTGGTTTGGGATGTAGGTCACCAGGCTTATGGGCACAAAATCCTCACGGGCAGGCGGGACGTTTTTCATACAAATAGAGAACTGAACGGTATATCTGGTTTCCCAAAGCGTGAAGAAAGTGTTTATGATACCTTTGGAACAGGACATAGTTCTACGGCTATAAGTGCCGCATTAGGCATGGCGATGGCTAGCCAGTTAAGAAACGATAATCGCAAGCACATAGCTGTGGTGGGCGATGCAAGCATAGCGAGCGGTATGGCGTTTGAAGCACTTAACCATGCTGGTGTGAGTGGAGCAGACTTGCTTGTGATTCTTAATGACAACGCGATAGGAATAGACCCGAGTGTGGGCGCGCTAAAAGCATATCTAACCAAAACTAAAAGAGGTAAAGAAACAGGTCGTGACAATATATTTGAATCGCTCAATTTTGATTATTCTGGACCAATCGATGGACACGATTTACCTGCATTAACTGCCGAATTAAATAGACAAAAATCGCTCAAAGGTCCACGCTTACTACATGTTAGAACTATAAAAGGCAAAGGTCTCAAACAAGCCGAAATAGACCAAGTGCTTTACCACGCACCTGGGAAATTTGATAAAATCACAGGCGACATACCTGCAAAAGACGAGGCGCATCTACCACCTAAATTTCAAGACGTTTTTGGTCACACGCTGGTCGAACTTGCTGGAATCAATGAAAATATTATAGGAATTACACCAGCAATGCCCACGGGTAGTTCCATGAAACTGATGATGGACGCTTTTCCTGACCGCGGTTTTGACGTAGGCATTGCAGAGCAGCATGCCGTAACACTTGCAGCTGGTATGGCTGCGCAAGGACTGGTGCCGTTTTGCAATATTTACTCAACTTTTTTACAGCGTGCCTATGACCAAGTGATTCACGACGTTGCCTTGCAAGGTTTGCCAGTTATATTTTGTTTAGACCGTGCTGGTCTAGTAGGGCAAGATGGCGCGACGCACCATGGTGTTTACGATTTGGCTTTCTTGAACTGTATTCCGCATATGATTATTGCTGCGCCCATGGATGAGGTCACCTTACGTAACATGATGTATACAGCCCAGCTCGTTTTGGATAAACCTATTGCAATAAGGTATCCGCGAGGACGTGGTTATAATGTGAGCTGGAAACAGCCTTTTGCAAAAATGGAAATAGGGAAGGCGCGAATCTTAAAACAAGGTAAGGATATTGCTATATTATCCATAGGAGCAATAGGTGCTGAGGTTGGCAAATGGATACAAAAAGAAAATTTAGATTGTACACATATAGACATGCAGTTTTTGAAACCGCTTGATATTAACATGTTGGACACCATATTTGGCGATTATCAACATGTCATCACAATAGAAGATGGAACCGTCGTAGGTGGTTTAGGAAGTGTAGTTATGGATTACGCTTTCGCGAAAGCGTACAAAGGAACCATCTCAAAAATGGGAATACCTGACGATTTTATAGAGCATGGGTCTACAGCTGAATTGCGTAAAATCGCTGGACTTGATTGCGAGACCATGCTCAGTATAATCAGCAGGATAACAAATACACTATAGCTATTCAAAAAATTATTCCCGTACAATCTTCGTAGTTTGACTTATACCGTCAGTAACCGTTTTAACGAGGTAAATACCAGATTTCAAATTTCCCAAATAAACGCGCTGCTCGGTACCGTTTAATTTCAAACGGTCTGCATAGACTTGCTGACCACTTAAACTATAAACCGCTAGTTGGATATCACCGCTTGCTATAGTCGAAGCTATCGTAATTTCACCAGTTGTAATAGTTGGGTAAATCGTAATAGGTACGTTTGTATTTCTGACGTCTTGAATGCCTGCGGTTGTAAACACTCCCGTAAACATACCGCGACCGTGCGTAGTTGCTAGTATAGTGTTATCACTTGTGCGTAAGTCTAGGTCTACCACTTTAACGTTTGTCATACCGTTCATTACAGGGAACCACGTAGGACTCGGGCTATTGAAATCGCCTGTTGCCCACACGCCTAAGTCAGTTCCTATAATCACCTCTTCACCTAGTAATGGGTTTTTAAGAATCGCTTTTACGGGCATGTCAGGTAAATTACCTTCTTTTCCTGACCACGTTGCACCACCGTTATTTGTGTACCAGATATTTTGAACGCCATAATTATGCATGGTTACAAATATTTCTTGTTCGCTCGCTCCGAATTCAATATCAGAAACGCTTCCCAGAAAACCAGAGCCTGTAATGGTAGTCCATTGCGGTGAAGTTGTATTTGCATTATCAATTCTAATCAAACCTGAAAATTCAGTTCCCACATAAAGCTTTGTTGATGTGGTGGTAAAAGGTGACACCTTAAAAGCAGTAGGCCTAGAACTAGAAATTAAACTGTTTGAAATAGTGGTGCAAGCCGCTGTCGAAGGCAATAACTGGCACACACTTATAGCGTTTGTGTTAGAAAAGTTTCTAGTATTAGCGTAGAAATAATTTAAGTTTTCGTCGAGTTCGGCAACATTGATAAAATCACCTTTACTATTATCATTACAGTTACCAGTAATACAGTAACCACCACTAAAAGAAGGGTATGAGACGTATCTGTGATTCTCATACTGCGTAGATACGATGGCGTAGTTACCATCCTTATCAATTTCAGCAAATGCACCATCGCCGCCCAGGACCGGTGTGAAAGCATTTAAGCCAGGTGTACCATTTACTATGGCAGTTGTTCCGTTATCTTGTGAGCCACCGGCGAGGTCGTCCCCATTGCTCGCGCCATTTTCATAGATGGTGCCGTAGTAGTATTGTGTAACATTGTAACCTAAAATTCTATCTTGAATGGCATTATTTTGAAAGCCCGCAGTACTGAAGCTAGAAGCCCACGATACACCGCCGTCACTACCTACAAGACCTTGATTGGGGTTTATAGGGTGAAAGGTTAATGAGTGAATATCGGCATGTATGAAGGGTGCGTTTATGGTATTTAAGTTAGGATTCTCAGACCATTTAGAAATCTGCGTCCAGCTAGTACCACCATTTACAGAGCGATGCAGGTCTATTCCACCAGCGTAGACAATATCATTATTTGTAGGGTCTACTTCTATGACAAGATCATAAAATGCCTGTCCTCTTGTAAAGTCTGTGGCAGGAATGCTATTGTCTGCATCATTTGGTTCATTCATTGCCGTTAATGAAACAAATTTATTGGTGGTTTTAAAAAGATTTGCTTGATTGCCACCGACCTGCGTTGCAACGTAGAAGAGGTTTGGGTCTGTTTTTGAAGGCGCTATCTCTACACGGTCAGATGATGGTACAAATTGTGCAAAACTCCATGTTATACCGTCAGTACTTCTATAAATTCTACCGCCACCAGTACTTGTAGCTCTGCTGGATATGGTTCCCATGTATAGCATATTATCAGCACCTATCTCTAGGTCGTTGGGTATTACGTAAAATTGAGAACCTGCAAACGTATATCCCAGGATAGGACTCTCAATTCTGTTCCAATTAGTTCCATTATCGACACTGCGATATAAACCAGCATTTTGTGCTCCAAGAGCATTATTGGGGTTTGAAATATTAAAGTTGGGAGAATCTACAATGGCAGACCCTATACCAACATATATTTCGCTGACACCTGCAACATTGCGCACAACGATATCATTTACAAAGAAGAGGCCAGCATTAAAAATAGTTGTACCATTTGTAG
>JANQTO010000264.1 GCA_030731685.1 Nonlabens sp. | reverse complement strand
CGCTTTCGCGAAAGCGAAATAAAGACAAACAACAGTACGCTAATATTACATTAGATAAAGTAACTTAAACCTCAGCGTCAAGCAAATCAGTCGCAATGTGGTATCGTGGGTCTTCAATTTGAGATTTTATAATGGTCTCAAACTCTGGATTACGCTTTATGAGTAGTGCTTTACATTCTGGGCTCAAATGAGTGAGCGTTACTTTCTTACCTAAGTCTAGGTATTTATTTGCGACACTGCGCAGTGCCTCGATACCAGAATGGTCCTGAACACGAGACTCTATAAAGTCAATTTCGATAGATTCTGGGTCAGTTTTAGGGTCAAATTTTGCATTAAAATCAGTTACTGAACCGAAGAAAAGCGGACCCCAAATAGCATACACTTTAGTACCATCTTCTTTGATGCTTTTGCGCGCTCTGATGCGTTTTGCACTGTTCCATGCAAACACCAGCGCACTCATAATAACACCAGTGACTACAGCAATAGCAAGGTCTTTCCATACGGTAATTGCACTCACGGTAATAATTACAATCACGTCTGAAACTGGTACTTTATTAAAAATCCTAAAACTACTCCACGCAAAGGTTCCGATAACGACCATAAACATAACGCCCACGAGCGCTGCGATAGGAATACGCTCAATTACTGGCGCACCAAAAAGAATAAAAGCAAGCAAAGCAACAGCAGCAACAACGCCCGAAAGTCTACCACGACCACCTGAGTTCACGTTGATGATGGATTGTCCTATCATCGCACAGCCACCCATGCCACCGAAGAGTCCATTTGCCACGTTTGCAGCTCCTTGAGCAACACATTCCCTATTCCCACTACCACGAGTATCTGTAAGGTCATCTACAAGGTTGAGTGTCATAAGTGACTCTATAAGACCTACCGCAGCAAGCGTTGCCGCAGTTCCTAGAACCAGTGGCCAGTGGCCTGCCATGGTATCAAAAAGGGTGAATATTTGAAATTGGAATGTCGGTAAACTGCCCTGCAAGCCAGAACCGCCGCCATCTTTTATAAAACTTCCTACCGTTGCAACATCTAGATTTGCAAAAACAGTGATTGCTGCAACCACGACAATTGCAACCAGTGCTGACGGTACTACCTTAGTAAGTTTAGGAAGGAAATACATAATAGCCATCGTAAGAGCCACAAGACCTACCATAATGTACATGGCACCACCTTGCAGCCATGATTTTGCATCGCCTACGCCTTCTTTAAAGAAATCTAATTGTGCAAGAAAAATGACTATGGCAAGACCGTTTACAAATCCCATCATTACTGGGTGCGGTATAAGGCGTACAAACTTTCCTAATTTAAAAAGACCAGCACACACCTGTATAACGCCCACAATAAGTAAGGTTATAAAAAGCCATTGCAGGCCTAGGTTTTCAACTGGTGTAGCAAGGGCATCGCCCACGTCGTTTCCTACCTTAATCATAAAAACCATTACTACGGCAGTTGCTCCCGTTGCTCCCGATATCATCCCAGGTCGCCCACCGAAAAGTGCAGTGATAAGACCCATCATAAATGCTCCATAGAGTCCTACCATAGGTGGTATGCCTGCAATAAAGGCAAAAGCTACAGCCTCAGGAACTAAAGCCAGTGCTACCGTAAGTCCAGAAAGAACATCATTTTTAGGATTACCTATAAAATTATTGAACAATTTACCCATGGTATCGTGTGATTTTTAAGGGCGCAAAGGTACGGTTTCCTCATTGGAACTGAGGTTTGAATTGCAACTGAAACTGAAATCTAAACTGAAACTTAAACTTACACCAAAAATCTAAAGCTGTATTTATATCCAGATATACTAGCGATAATCGAAGCGAGCAAAGCACTAGTTCAATAGGTAATTTGGAATTTGGAATTTTAAGATTATAGAATCTAATCTTCAATAACATCTTTATATTCCCAGAAAAACCGTTCTAGTTTATCCATATTTTCGAAGAAAAACTCGTAGACCGCTGGCCAGTCGGTTTGTTTCTGAATTTTAACGCCATCCATGTATATGTAAACGCGACTTATAATTTTACGAGATTCGAGCACATAGTCTTTTTCAAAAATCAAATCTTTATGAACCTCGTCTCGCATGAGTCCTTGGAGGCTTTCTAGCTTTTCCCAATAATAATCTCTAAAAAAATCGTCGTCGTGTGTGAGGTCTAGGGAGACAATTGCTCGATTATCTTCAAATGAGAATTTTAGAATAACATCCTTAATTTTAGTATCATACAGTGTCCATTTGCGTTTATATCGCTTACCGAACATGATCCAAAAATGCTGTCGCAACTGCTTTGCCTCTTCCTTAGAATACATGGGCGCAAGATAAAAAACTTGAACGTGAATTTGAACTTGAAATGGAAGCTAGAATGAAACTAAAATCTAAATTGAAGCTTACATTTAAAAGGAAGTCTTGAATGGGCAATTTATCGCGCAAGTGACTATGAGGCGAGCAAAGCCGTTACGCAATAGGTAATTTGAAGCTTGGAACTTGGAACTCGGAACTTTTTTCCCACTACCTTTGTATTATGATTGAAAACGATACCATTGTCGCACTTGCAACGCCTGCCGGTTCGGGCGCCATAGCCGTCATACGCCTGTCTGGACCGCAAACTCATGCCATTGCAGGCGGTATTTTTGTTCCCGCTTTCGCGAAAGCGAACTCCAATCAACCCCTTAAGGAATTTAAAAACTTAGGAGCAAACACGGTTACATTGGGACATATTTACGACGGTGACCGCATAATAGACGAAGTTTTACTGACCAAATTTGTAGCGCCTCGCTCCTACACTGGCGAAGACGTCGTAGAGATTTCCTGTCATGGTTCCATATATATACAGCAGGCCATCATTAACCTTTGTTTGCGTCGCGGCGCACGTATGGCACAGGCTGGCGAGTTTACCTTACAGGCTTTTCTCAATGCAAAGATGGACCTGAGCCAGGCCGAAGCCGTTGCTGACCTCATTGCCTCTGAAAGCGAGACCGCCCACCAAATCGCCATACAACAAATGCGTGGTGGTTTCTCCAGCGAGTTGCAGGAACTGCGCGGTAAGCTGCTCAACTTTGCTAGCCTCATAGAACTCGAACTCGATTTTGCCGAGGAAGATGTAGCCTTTGCAAACCGCGACGAACTCAATGCGCTATTGCAGTCGAGCCAGCAAACCTTGCGCAAACTCATCGACTCTTTTGCACTGGGCAACGTGCTGAAGACGGGAATTCCCATCGCGATAGTAGGTGAACCCAACGTAGGGAAATCTACTTTGCTGAACGCCTTGCTCAACGAAGAAAAAGCAATCGTTAGCGATATTGCAGGTACGACTAGAGACAGCATAGAAGACGAAATTAATATAGAAGGTGTTCGCTTTAGGCTTATAGATACCGCAGGAATACGCGAGACAGTTGATACTATTGAGAGTATGGGCATACAGCGCAGTTATGAAAAAGCAGACCAGTCTAAACTTGTGCTATACCTCATAGACGCAACCCAACTAGATACGCAACCGCGTCTGGTACATTGCCTCATGCGCACCCAGATTCTAAAGGAACGTTTTCCCGACAAACCTGTAGTCGTGGTGCTAAATAAAATAGACCAAATCACAGGATTAGAACATGCGGAAATCACGAAGCAAATCCAAAAGAAATCACCGGGAACGATTCTAATATCCCTAAGCGCAAAATCTGGTACAGGTGTTGAAGAGCTTAAAACCGCGCTTGTTCAAAGCTTCAATAGCGGTGCACTCTCCAGTGACGATTCTATAGTAAGCAATGCCAGGCACTACGACGCCCTGCAACTAGCTTATAGCTCCTTGCTCGAAGTGCAAAATGGAATCGAAAATGATGTGTCCAGC
>JANQTO010000263.1 GCA_030731685.1 Nonlabens sp. | reverse complement strand
CTTGTTTTCACCAATTAATTTACTGCGCCAACTCTTCTTTAATCCAATCGTAACCGCGCTCCTCTAACTCTTGCGCTAGTTCCTTACCACCAGATTTTACGATGCGCCCGTTTACTAAAACGTGTACAAAATCTGGAACGATATAATCTAAAAGACGCTGATAGTGCGTGATGACAATCGTTGCATTATCCTTACTGCGCAGTTTGTTTACACCTGCTGCAACAATTCTTAGTGCATCTATATCCAGACCAGAATCTGTCTCGTCGAGTATCGCGAGTTTAGGCTCTAGCATGGCCATTTGAAAAATCTCGTTACGTTTTTTCTCACCACCAGAAAAACCTTCGTTTAAGGAACGTGATAAAAACTTGCGGTCTATCTCTAACAATTCTGACTTCTCGCGGATGAGTTTCAACATGTCTGCAGCCTTCATGTCTTCCTTGCCTTGAGCCTTACGGGTTTCATTGATGGCAGTTTTCATAAAGTTCGTAACACTAACGCCCGGAATCTCTACCGGATACTGGAACGACAGGAAAATACCCTTGTGAGCGCGCTCTTCTGGGTCCAGTTCCGTAATGTCCTGACCATCTAGTTCAATGGTGCCACCAGTCATTTCATACTCGTCGCGGCCGGCGATTACGTTTGCAAAAGTTGATTTTCCAGAACCGTTAGGTCCCATTATCGCGTGTACCTCGCCTGCCTTTACCTCAAGATTGATGCCTTTAAGAATTTCTTTGTCCTCTATGGACGCTTGCAGGTTGTTTATTTTTAACATAGTAATTGTTTATGTTGTTCTTACTTAATAGTTGTGTTTGGAGAACTTACGGTCGGTTTTACTTCCATAATTTCCTTAATCTTTATTGCTTTCTCCCATACGTCGGGAGTGTTTTCTCTTTTAGGATTGGAAATGATATCTACTTTAAGTGTCACCATAACCATGTCGCTAGGTTGCTTTTTAAATTGCTTTGCTTTTTGCTCAAGAGATTTCATTGTTTCGTCCTGAACTACTTCAAATATTTCACTATTAGTTGTAAGCACTGCGACGTCTTCAAAGAATATATATTCACCACGTACAATGGTGCTGCCATTGTTAACGCTTGCGTGCGTAGCATCTTGCGGTGCTACGTCAGCATCCTTTTTATCGTTCTTGCAAGAAACTAGTGTCATTGCAAAAAATAGCGCTATGAATAATGCTCTCATAATTTGTAATTTATCCTACGGAACCTTCTAAACTTATTTCCAACAGTTTTTGCGCTTCTACTGCAAACTCCATCGGTAATTTATTAAGTACTTCTTTAGAAAAACCGTTTACAATAAGAGCAATTGCCTTCTCAGTATTAATACCACGCTGGTTACAATAGAAAATCTGGTCCTCGCCTATTTTACTGGTCGTAGCCTCATGTTCTACGCGAGCGGTATTGTTCTTAGTTTCTATATACGGAAATGTGTGAGCGCCGCATTCATTACCCATAAGCAAACTATCACATTGTGAGAAGTTACGGGCATTAGAAGCTGTGGAATTTATTTTTACGAGCCCACGGTATGAGTTTTGGGACTTGCCTGCACTTATTCCTTTGGATATAATGGTAGATTTTGTGTTCTTACCTATATGTACCATTTTTGTACCAGTGTCAGCCTGCTGGTAGTTGTTAGTAACTGCAATGGAATAAAATTCACCAACGCTATTGTCACCTTTTAAAATACAGCTAGGATATTTCCATGTAACAGCACTACCTGTTTCTACTTGGGTCCATGATATTTTTGCATTTTTCTCGCAAATACCACGTTTTGTAACGAAGTTAAAAACGCCACCTTTTCCTTCTTTATTACCAGGATACCAGTTTTGTACTGTGGAGTATTTAATCTCTGCGTCGTCCAAAGCAATAAGCTCCACACAAGCTGCGTGCAACTGATTCTCATCACGGCTAGGTGCGGTACAACCTTCTAGATAACTTACATAGCTACCAGCGTCTGCAATCACAAGAGTTCTTTCAAACTGTCCAGTTCCTGCTTGATTAATTCTGAAATAGGTGGAAAGCTCCATAGGGCATCGTACACCTTTAGGAATATAGCAAAATGAACCATCTGAAAATACAGCGCTATTTAATGCTGCATAATAATTATCACGTTGCGGAATTACAGAACCTAGGTATTTCTTCACCAATTCTGGATGTTCCTGAATCGCCTCAGAAATAGGACAAAATATAATACCCTTTTCGGCTAGGGTTTTCTTGAATGTGGTTGCCACTGACACAGAATCCATCACAATGTCAACTGCCACGCCTGCAAGCATTTTTTGCTCGTCTAGGGAAATACCCAGCCTTTTGAAGGTATCCAACAATTCTGGGTCAACCTCGTCTAAGCTTTCGTATTTCGGTTTCTTGTTCGGTGCGCTGTAATATGAAATTGCCTGTAAATCTGGCTTGTCATATTTTACGTTTGCCCATTCTGGCTCTTCCATTTGAATGAAGTACCTGTACGACTCAAGGCGCCAGTCTAGCATCCATTGAGGTTCGTTCTTTTTGGCTGATATAATTTTGATAACCTCTTCACTAAGTCCTATGGGAATGGTGTCAGACTCTATGTCTGTATAAAATCCATACTCATATTCTTTAGTCTCGAGCTCCTTTTTTAATTCTTCTTCTGTATACTTAGACATAAATTATTTTTTTTAACACTGGATTCAGTATGTTGAATTCAGCATTGTTTAGAGTGAAAAACTCTCGCCGCATCCACAAGTGCGCTGTGCATTTGGATTATTGAATACAAATCCTTTCCCGTTTAGGCCACCGCTAAATTCTAGCGTAGTTCCTACGAGATACAAAAAACTTTTCTTGTCCACAACAATGCGCACATCGTTTGCTTCAAACACCTTGTCAGTATCAGTTGTGGCTTTATCAAAATGCAGGTCATAAGAAAGGCCACTACAACCACCACTTTTTACACCTACACGTACATAATCGTTTGTAATGGTAAAGCCATCTTCGGCCATTAACTGGGCGAGCTTAGTTTTAGCTGTTTCTGAAACGTTGATCATCTGTTTTTACCTTATTTAAAATGGTTACAAATATACGACAGCGCGACCTCAAAACCGTACGAATGTATTGCTAAAACAAATCTGCACATAGGCACGGACTATTTGCTTGCCCTATCTCATAGTTTTTTCTAATTTACCAGTTATTACAAAGGTTCACCGTAATTTTGCAACATGATAGAAGATAAATCTCCTTTACGCACACCGGTTGAAAATCTAGGCGAGTTTGGCCTTATAGACCACATCACGAAATCGTTTAGCTTGAACCAAGAAAGTACCATCTTAGGCATAGGTGATGATGCTGCAATCTTTAAACATACGAAGCATACGGTGCTCACTACAGATATGCTGGTAGAAGGTGTTCATTTTGATTTGAGTTATGTGCCGCTACGACATTTGGGATATAAAAGTGTTGTGGTAAATCTATCAGACGTGTACGCCATGAATGCCCATGCAACACAAATTACCGTTTCCATTGCGATATCTAACAGATTTCCCGTTGAAGCCGTTGAAGAACTTTACGATGGTATTGCTCTTGCCTGTAAATTTTATAATGTTGACTTGGTAGGAGGCGACACTACTGCTTCAAAAAGCGGACTTATTATTTCTGTTACAGCGCTCGGCGAGCAGGAAGAGGCAAAAATAACCAGACGCTCTGGTGCTGGTGATAGTGACTTACTGGTAGTTTCAGGAGATTTAGGAGCTGCTTATATGGGACTCCAGATACTAGAGCGCGAGAAGGCAGTTTTTCAGGCAAACCCAAACAGCCAGCCAGATATAGAAGCTTATAGCTATTTACTGGAACGCCAGTTGAAACCTGAGGCTCG
>JANQTO010000262.1 GCA_030731685.1 Nonlabens sp. | reverse complement strand
CTAAGAAAGGTATTTGAAGATTTTAAACCGCACTATTGTTTTAATTTGCACGACCAGCGTACCATATATGGAGACATAAACGGTGAGCAAGCCGTGCAACTTTCATTCCTTGCACCTGCTGCAAGTGAGGACCGTGCAGTAACTGCGGCAAGATTAAAAGCAATGGCTGTCATTAGTCGAATTCAAACAGTAATAGAGCCTCATTGTACTGGAATAATAGGAAGGTATAGCGATGCGTTTAATATAAACTGTGTAGGCGACTATTTTCAAAGTCTTCAGGTTCCTACGGTTCTTTTTGAGGCTGGCCACGCAGGAGAAGATTATTACAGGGAAGAGGCAGTACAATTAATAGTAGCTAGTTTTATCGAGGCACTTTCATGCGTTTCTACTGAAAGTAGTTTGGACGATGAGCGCACTCTTCAGGAATATCTCTCCATACCTGCAATAGCTCAAAATTTTGCCGATATTCTAATTAAAGACATGGCCTACGGTAACCTTAAGATGGATATTGCCATTCAGTATCACGAAACATTGCTAGATGACACACTGTATTTTGTTCCTATTCTAGTAGGTATAAACAGCGATGAAATAAAGAATGCTCATTATGTTATTCAAATGGATGATAACACAAATCAACCAGCCGATTTTAGCATCTCAGGAGACCTAGTAGTTACCTGTCCGTCTTTAGGTGTGTTAACTTTTCATTAAATTCTTGAATTCTTTGCTCATTCCTTAGTCATTTGGTGAAAAATGCATTTATTTTGCAATTTATTAGCTAAAAAAAATCTGCATGACTAAAATAGATGAAATTGATAAGCAAATACTAGACGTGCTCATAGAAAATACGCGCACGCCGTTTACGGACATTGCAAAGAAATTAAGCATAAGTGCTGGTACGGTACACGTACGAGTTAAGAAAATGGAAGAATCTGGTATCATTCAGGGCTCTTCACTTACCGTAGATTACGATAAACTGGGTTATACATTCATTGCATACATAGGTGTGTTTTTAGAAAAAACAAGCCAGACACAGTTTGTTCTAGAACGTATCAATGAGATACCGTATGTCACCGTTGCGCATATCACCACTGGAAAATTCAATATTTTTTGTAAAATTAGAGCTCGCGACACGGCTCATGCAAAACGAGTAATTTTTGCACTGGATGATATTGAAGGAGTGAGCCGCACGGAGACGATGATAAGTCTAGAGGAAAGCATTAACGACAAAAAGAGATTACTTCACAAAGTGTTCCAAGACTTTTAATGATAACCAGGAACGATTTAACGGCAGCAGAGTATAATCCATACTATAGCGATTATCTTGCAAAAATACCAGGTGAGACTTCCATTAAGGAAGCGTTAGAAAGCGGCCTTGAGCAGTCAGTAGCACTTGTCAATTCGCTTTCTCAAGATTTGGGGCATCGATACATGCCTAGTAAATGGACTCTTGGTCAAGTTATTTTGCATTGCGTAGACACAGAGCGTGTCTTTGCCTATCGCGCATTGCGTTTCATGCGTGGCGATAGGACTGCGCTATCTGGATTTGATCAGGATATATTTACACAAGATTTTAATGATTACGCTTTCGCGAAAGCGGAACTCCTAAAAGCACTTAAGACTACGAGGCAGGCAACCATTCAATTATTTAATGAGGTGGACGACTCCTTTTTAAAGCGTTCAGGAATTGCAAACGGTAATGAAATGACTGCTAGGGCAATTCCATTTATCATCGCGGGGCACCATGCACACCACGAGAGCATCATAATAGAGCGCTATTTAACTTAATTTAAGTTAACTCCATTTTTATTCTCATTGCTTTAATAAAGGCTTAAGACACTTTAACGTTCTTGAGCCTTTTTTGATTGCTATTTTTGAGTTCATTAATCATTAAACTCATATTATGAATAAGAAAGTAGCAATTTTAGCAACAAATGGATTTGAAGAAATAGAATTAACCAGCCCCAGAAAAGCATTAAACGATGCAGGCATTGCGACAGAAATAGTAAGCCTAGAAAGCGGAAAAATAAAAGCTTGGGACAAGGACAACTGGTCTGCGTCTTACGATGTTGACAAGACGGTTAGAGAGGTTTCTGCAGCCGACTATACATCACTATTCTTGCCAGGTGGAGTTATAAATCCTGACACATTACGTCAAAGTGAGGATGCTTTGACGTTTATTAAAAGCTTTTTCGAGGCTGGAAAGCCAGTAAGCGCTATTTGTCATGGGGTACAACCTTTAATTGACGCGGGAGTACTGAAAGGAAGAAAACTCACAAGTTACCCATCAGTAAAACAAGATGTTATAAACGCAGGTGGAAACTGGGTAGATGAAGAAGTAGTTGTAGACGCTGGTTTTACTACAAGTAGGTCACCAGAAGATTTGGAAGCCTTTAACAAGAAAATAGTGGAAGAAGTAAAAGAAGGAAAACACGACGAACAACATGCGTAAATAGCGTGCAAAAAAAAAGGGAACTACTTAGTTCCCTTTTTTTTGCTTTACTTTTATTGATTTAACATCACAGGCATGACAAGCATAGTTACATGCTCCCCTTCATCAAGGCCATCTACTGGTGTTAAAATACCAGCTCTGTTAGGTAATGACATTTCAAGAGAGACGTCGTCGCAAGTTAGATTATTAAGCATTTCTAGTAAAAAACGGCTGTTGAATCCTATTTGCATGTCGTCACCTTGATAGTCACATGTCAGGCGCTCATCTGCTTTATTACTAAAGTCCAAATCTTCAGCAGATATATTAAGTTCTGCACCAGCCATTTTAAGTCTTATTTGATGAGTTGTTCTGTTAGAAAATATGCTCACACGTCTTACAGAATTAAGTAACTGTGTTCTAGAAATCACCAACTTATTAGGGTTTTCCTTAGGAATTACAGCTTCATAGTTAGGGTATTTACCATCAATCAAACGGCAAATAAGCGTTGTAGAGTCAAAAGAGAACTGCGCATTACTGTCATTATATTCTATAAGAACTTCAGTTTCCTGTCCTTGTAGCATTGTTTTTAAAAGCGTCAGTGGCTTTTTAGGCATGATAAACTCAGCAGTCTCAGTTGCTGCAAGATCATCACGTCTGTAACGAACGAGTTTGTGTGCGTCAGTAGCTACAAAAACTAGAGCATCACTTGCAAATTGAAAAAATACACCGCTCATTACAGGTCTTAGATCATCGTTTCCTGCAGCAAAAATGGTCTTGTTTATAGCGGTTGCGAGTGTATCTCCTAAGATGGTAGTACTACTTGGGCTTGAGAGAGAAACCGGTTTAGGGAACTCGTCGGCGCTAGCGCAGGCGATTTCAGATTTACCACGGTCGTGACTCACTGTAAGCATGCCGTTTTCAGCAAGAAAAGATAAAGGTTGCTCTGGAAACGTTTTAAGTGTTTCTAATAAAAGACGAGCTGGCACTGCGATACTTCCATCTGTTTCACTTTGAACATTTAAAACCGTTTTCATAGTGGTTTCCATGTCAGATGCAGACACAGTTAGTTCAGACCCTTTCAAGTCAAACAAGAAATTATCTAAGATAGGTAAGGTATTGTTGTTGTTAATTACACCACCTAGCATTTGCAGGTGTTTTTGTAAATAAGAACTAGAAACAATGAATTTCATATTCAGTGTGATTTATTTGTGATAAAAATACGGTTATTTTAACGTTAAGGAGATACAATTGTAAGGTTAACTTAGTTTTATGCACTACATTTATAGCCTCTTTATTTTGTTTACAAAGATATTTATATCTGCGTAGAGAAATAACGTTACTTATTAACAAAACCACAGATTTTATAAATACCTACACATGATTAAAAAATTATTTAAAGTTGGCATTGCTCTCACCTTATTAGGTAACATTGCCCAGGCGCAAACAAAAGCAGAGACGCAAAAAATT
>JANQTO010000261.1:1833-3895 GCA_030731685.1 Nonlabens sp. | reverse complement strand
TAAACCTCATAAACCACATCACTTACACCAGACACAGCACCTCGCTCCAGCATAAAATCTATTCGGCCCAAGTTAATCCCGTAGCAACCTACTTGATTTACCATTACATCCTTATCTACAGCATTTTTTACAATCGCAGGTTTGTCTAAAAAGGTATGTGTGTGACCTCCTATAATGAGGTCAATTCCGCTTGTAAGGCTGGCAAGTTTGAGATCACTTATTTTGTCTTCGCGGTAAGAATAGCCTAAGTGACTCATGCAAATGACAAGGTCGCATTTTTCTTCTTCACGAAGTTTTTTAACCATGTCTTGTGCGACACTCACAGGGTCTAGATAAACAGTTTCTTTATACATTTTAGGGTCCACTAGTCCTTTAAGTTCGATGCCCACGCCAAACAGACCTATGCGCACCCCATCTTTTATAATGACTTTAGTTTTCTTTACATAACCATCCAGAATAGTGTTGCTCACATCATAATTAGAGATAACAAAGTCAAAGCTTGCATGCGGTAACTGCTCATATAAACCTTCTATTCCATTATCAAAATCGTGATTGCCTATAGTCGCAGCATCATAACCCATCATGCTCATGAGCTTGATTTCCAGCTCGCCACCATAAAAATTGAAGTACGGCGTTCCCTGAAATATGTCACCGCAATCCAGTAAAATGGTGTTTGGATTTTCTTCACGCACACGGTTAATTATGGCTGCACGTCTTGCGACGCCGCCTTTGCCGTCACTGCGACCGCCACTTACGGGCTCGATGTGCGAGTGTGTGTCGTTTGTATGCAGTATGGTGATTTTTTTTGTTCCTTTAATAAGGGTTGGACTTGTAAATATGCCACTTGCCAGAGCGCTATTGCTCCATAAGGTTGTTCCTGCGATAACAGTTGCAGCAGTCGTATTTCTTATAAATTTTCTTCTTTCCATGGCAGTGATTAGTTTTCTATATAATAACGCTGGTCGCGGCTTGCTCTAAGTGTATCGGTTTTACGCAGGTAATCTATCACGGCGTTACGTATTTTATAATCGAGCGCAGTGGCTGGGGCACCTGCAAAAAAGTTCATGCTGTCGCCACCGTTATACAAATAATCATTTGTCAAAACTTCATAGGTCGCAGCTGTATTTATAGGTTTTCCTTGAACCAATGCAGTTTTAAGTGTTTTGTCTTTATTGAGAATTATTTGCAGACCGTCTATAGGATGTGCTTTGCTACTTGCTGCCATGTAATCTACCAGTTCCTGCATTTGACTTCCCGTAATGGACGCGACCATAAGTTCGTTTTCAAAGGGCATTACCTCAAAAGCATTACGCATGGTGATTGCTCCTGCTGGCAACCCAGCGCGTATGCCGCCGTGATTGAGTAGCACAACATCTATGTTTTTACCGGTTCGTTGTTTATAAACTCCAGTGGCTTGTTCTCGCATCATGGCCGCCAGTAAATTGCCTATAGGTGTATTGTACGGGAAGTCACTTTTGCTCATCGCGCTTGGATTATAGCTCAGCGGTTCGTTCATTTCCTTGTCAACTTTGGCTTTGTAAGGTGCGATAAAAGTGCTTATGGTAGCTACATCTTGCACGGAGCTATCTATTTGTATCTGTGCTCCAGAGACCTGCGCAAGTTGATAATCATTTGTTTTGCAAGATGTTGTGAGTAGTAACGCTTTCGCGAAAGCGAGACCGACAACAACACGTTGCATTTTAGTAGACCTAGTACAAATCATGGGCTATTTTATTACATTTGTAAGCATATAAAAGTACATGATTTTTGATATACTAAAGCGCAAATGGTTGCGGGAAGAATACGCAAAATATGACGCGCGCAAGTTAGAGCGAGACATTCAATGGCCGCAATCACTACTTATAATTGTTGATACTAGTAAGGATCAAGACGTTACTGTTTTCAAACCATGGTATCAGGAACTGGGAATTTCTTTTCAAGAAGTTACGATTATAGGTAGATGTAAAAACGTTAAAAAGTCGCTGGTAAGTGATATGGATTTAGTAGATAGTTCTTTTATTAAATGGACTGGTGGCGTTACTAACAATGCATTGGCAGCAGT
>JANQTO010000261.1:0-1823 GCA_030731685.1 Nonlabens sp. | reverse complement strand
TTTAAAGTAGGGTTTTCCCATCACAGTGAGGAACTTTATGACTTAGGACTTAACATGCCTACAAATGAGCCAGATGCGCTTATCAACGAAATAACAAAATATTTAAAAATACTTACCTCACAACAATGCAAGAATTAATAGGAACCGGTGTTGCTCTTGTGACACCATTTAATGCTGCTGGAGCGGTAGACGTGTCTGGCTTAGAAAAGCTCGTAAATTTTCAAATAGAAAACGGGATAGATTACCTCGTGGTTCTAGGAACCACAGGCGAGAGTGTAACGCTTACTAAGGAAGAGAAAAAGCTCGTAGTAACAACTGTGAAAAAAGCAAATGCAGGCCGCATACCGCTAGTAATAGGTATCGGTGGAAATGATACAGCAGTCATTGTAGAGGAGATAAAGAGTTTTGACTACGATGGTTTTACAGCTATACTTTCTGTTTCGCCTGCTTATAATAAACCTAGTCAAGAAGGGATTTACCAGCATTTTAAGGCGATTGCACTGGCTACCTCTATGCCAGTAATAATATATAACGTACCTGGTAGAACGGGTTCTAACATGAGTGTGGAAACTGTGGTACGATTGTCTCACGATTTTGATAATATCGTAGCAATAAAAGAGGCTGCCGGCGATATCGTCCAAGCTATGAAAATGATTCAATACACACCTAAAGAGTTTCTAGTTATCTCTGGAGACGATATGATTGCTTTGCCCATGACTCTGGCAGGCGGCGCTGGGGTAATATCTGTAATAGGATTAGGGCTACCACAGGATTTTAGTGACATGATACGTTACGGTCTTAATGGTGATGTGGACGAGGCTTATGAGCTTCATTACAAGATTGCCACGTCCATAGATATGATTTTTGAGCAAGGAAACCCGTGTGGAATTAAAGAAATGCTTTCTATACTCAACGTGTGTGAGAATCATGTGCGCTTACCGCTTGTACCGGTAAATGAAGATTTAAAATCGAGGCTCAATAAATTTATGGAGACATACCATAACGAGGATTAGCTCGTTAGGTAAAGATTAAGTCCTATTTATATGTATAAAAATGGTACATTTGCAAGCTTGTTTATAGTGTATATGAAAAACGTAGTAGTGTTGTTATTAATGGTCGCGGCCTTAGCTAGTTGCAGTAATTATCAAAAAGCCTATAAAGGTGTTGATAATGAGGCAAAACTAGCGATGATTGATACCATGATGAAAAAGGAGAAATATGGTAAAGCTATTGCACTTTTTGAACAAGTCGTGCAGCAATATCGTGGTACTGACAAAGCTCCTGAGCTAGCTCTTAAATATGGTGAAGCATTGTTTGCAAACGGGCAATATCCTACAGCAGCAGGGCAGTTTGAACGCTATGCCGATGCTTATGCATTTGCACCTAAAGTAGAATACTCACTGTTTATGGAAGCCAAAAGCTACTCTAAAATGGCTGCCGTTTACTCTCGTGATCAAACATATACAAATAAGGCCATAGCAAAATTACAGGACTATATAAACAATTATCCTGAAGGTGAATATGTGTCCCAGGCAAATACAGAAATAAGCGACCTTAGATTCATACTAGATAAAAAGGCCTATGAGATTGCTAAAAACTACCACCATCGCGATGCGTATATTCCAGCAATAGCTGCATTTGAAAACTTTATTGCAGACCATCCAGGTTCATCTTTTCAAGACGATGCGCATTTTTATTTGCTAGATTCGGAGTACGGCTATGCTGATAAAAGTATTTATACCGTTCAATCTGAACGTTTAGAAATTGCAAAAAAATATTATGAAACCTTTGTTAGACGGTTTCCAAACAGTGAGTATAGAGAG
>JANQTO010000260.1 GCA_030731685.1 Nonlabens sp. | reverse complement strand
TATTCCGTCTCCATCAACATCTACATGATAAATATTAACGGTGGTTGCCTCATCAGTAGTGAAACTTTTTTCATTATGTGCAAAATCACCGTGAGACATGGTAGCTACGTGCGATTTTGAATCGCTGCTCCATGCACCCATGCTATGTGGATGTTTTTGAGCGTATTTTTTAACAGCTTTAGGTGCTCTACGGTCAGAGTTTCCTTCTCGTAAAACAGGATTCACGGCACTACCTTTTATCTTGTCGTATTTTGCTTTCACCTCAATTTCTTCGTTTGATACTGCTTCTTCAGGATAGTTAGGTAAGCGGTAGCCCTGAGACTGTAATTCTGTAATAGCTTCTACAAGCTGTGGCTGGGAAGCACTGATGTTAGGTAATTTGATAATGTTAGCATCATCTTGGGTAACGAGTGCACCTAATTGTGCAAGTGCATCTTCTTGCTTTTGGTCATCTTTTAAATATTCTGGAAAAGTGGCTAGAATACGGCCTGCGAGCGAAATATCTTTAGTCTCCACATCAATTCCTGCAGGAGCGATAAATTTTTTAATAATAGGCAAAAAAGAAACAGTTGCGAGTGCTGGTGCCTCGTCTGTCTTGGTATATATAATCTTAGGGATGTTAGGCATTATAATCTGATTTTTAATTGAAATGATAGTCATAATGCACCTATAACGGTGCTATTGCAAATATAACTTTTAGGATTGCTTTATAAAACCTTTGCATGCGTTAGTTTCTAGTGCTTTCGCTAAATTTAATAGATACGCTGCATTACTTTAAAGGCATAAAAAAAGCTATCCGTTTGGATAGCTTTTTATTATAGTAGTAAGTGGGTAGATTATTTTCTACGTGCTTCTTTGATACGTGCTTTTTTACCAGTAAGTTCTCTAAAGTAGTAAATACGTTTTCTACGTACCGCACCAGCTTTGTTAAGCTCTATTTTCTGGATTGCAGGAAGGTTGATAGGGAAGATACGCTCAACACCTATCGCTCCACTCATTTTTCTAATGGTAAAGGTTTTTGTAGCTCCAGTACCTCTAACTTGTATTACGACACCTTTAAAAAACTGTGTACGTCTTTTTTCTCCTTCACGAATTTCATAGAATACGGTGATGGTATCTCCAGCGCTAAACTTTGGAAATTCTTTTTTCTCGATAAACTCGTCCTGTACGAACTTTACTAAATCTAACATGATAATGTCTTAAATATAGGTTATGTAAACAAACAACATTCACGATGATCGCCAGAGGTTGAATTTTACGAGGGGCAAAAATACAACTTATTGCTTTACGTGCAAGAAATTTGATGAATAATTAAAGGCTTGTTTTACTGAACGATAAGTTTCTTAACGACACTGGTTTCGTCAGTGCTTACTCTTAAGAAGTAGATTCCTGTGGCAAGTTTAGAAATGTCAAACGATAATTCCTGGCGACTTGCATTGCGCTTTGCACTAAATACTTGCTCGCCCAGTGAGTTGACAATGGTTAGATTGAAAGAAACATTTTCAGCTGCTACATACTTAATGCGTAGCTGGCCATCTTTTACAGGATTTGTAAGTATAGTTAATTTATCTTCTACAACGTCATTTGGAAATACGTCCACTGCAGTAGCAATTGGCTGTGAGTCAACACTCACTAAGTCGTTTGCCTGAGAGAAGAATGCGGTAAAAGCAACGATAAAGTAGAGTAGAGTTGTTTTCATATTCTTAATTGCTTACACAAAAATACTATTTTTATTCTTAATTCAACAGGTTAATCTTCATTTAAAAGATCAGGCCTGCGTTGTTGTGTGCGCTGGTATGCCTGGTCTTCTCTCCACTGGTCTATGGCTTTAGTGTTGCCGCTCAACAATATTTCTGGAACTTTCATTCCTTTATAGTCTGCCGGCCTGGTGTACACTGGAGGTGCTAAAAGCCCGTCCTGAAAGCTGTCAGTAAGTGCGCTGGTCTCATCGCTTATAACACCTGGTATAAGTCTTATGAGCGAATCGCATAAAACTGCTGCTCCTAGTTCTCCACCACTGAGCACATAATCACCTATGGAAATCTCTTTAGTTACAAACAACATTCGTGCCCTTTCGTCGATTCCTTTGTAATGACCACATATAATCATGATGTTTTCTTTGAGTGATAGGTGGTTTGCCATCCCTTGGTTGAGGGTCTCGCCGTCTGGCGTCATATAAATAACCTCGTCATAATCACGTTGCGCTTTGAGCTCGTGGATTAGTTTATCGAGCGGCTCTATCATCATGACCATTCCTGCGCCACCACCGTACTGGTAGTCGTCTACTTGATTGTAGGCATTAAGGCCATACTTACGCAGGTCATGCATGTGCACTTCTACAATACCTTTTTCAATCGCTCTCTTTAAAATAGAGGCTTCAAACGGGCTTCGTATGAGTTCGGGTAAAAGGGTAACGATGTCTATGCGCACTATAAGTTGCTTTTAAATATGATGGTTTGTCGATGTTTCGCTTTCGCGAAAGCGAAATACATCTAACTACCGTGCAAAAATACTTGATTCGTGTAGTTAACATTAGGATTTCACCTTGTTTGTGTTAATTAATATTAATTGCGGTCGTGATGCTTATATTTGAACAAGCATATGAAGCAGTTTATCATTTTATTAGTTTGGGCACTAGCTTTCATGTGCAACGTACGAGCGCAGGATTTGACGTCAGTTTCAAAAGAAGGACAGCCCAGTTATCTAGGAGTTAATATAGGTGCCGCTGCCGAGGCCTACTTCCCGCTGACTAAAAGAGATTACGTTTATGAAACGCAGTACGTAAAACTACAGTACCAGCGTTTGTTGTGGAACAGGAACAAATGGCATATTCAATTGCTTGTAGAGCCTGGTTATTATCGCGCTAGGCATAAGCTTACCAATATATTTTTTATAAAACCAGGTGATGCCCCTAATGTGCAGGAGCTGCGCGACAAGTTTTCACAATCTCGCGATTTTTATGAAGTGGCACTCAATATAGGTCTCAAGTTTAGTTTAAAAACAAATAGTAACTGGAAACCATACGGCTTGCTTAGTTCTGGACCTATGATTTCTTCCATAGAGTCAGAGCATCTCGATAAAGGCTTTGCGTTTTCAGATGTTCTGGCATTGGGAACGCAGTATCAAATATCGCAAAACGTACGACTGGACCTACGGTATGCACTGCGCCATAATTCCAGCGCGGGAATTAACAGCCCTAATTTTGGGCACAACAGTGGTGGATTAGAAACGGGAATCTCGTTTAGTCTCAATTAATGCTTTTAAACCTAGAAAAACGTCTTTTATCCTTCAGACGGTAAAACATAACAACTAAAAACACGTTAGAGGTCTGTTGTAATTAAATTTACTCAAAACTTAATCACATGAAAAATACATTACTCGCAATCGCATTTGCAATAAGCACCGCTGCCATAGCTCAAACACCAGTTGTCAAGGATATAAAAGCAAATATGACGCAAGGCATGCAGCCTGGTGTTGAAGTGTTTATAGCTGGTGCCAATGAAGACCAAGTAGAAGATGCAATTAAAGACAACACTAAAAAATTTAAGGGTAAAGACCGTAAAATTAAAAAAAGTGATGAGCGTTTCATCGATGATGCCGAAATCAAAGAGCTAAGCCCAAACACGATAGATATTCACTACCTTATAAAGGAAGAATCTAATGGTGTTACTTTACAGTTGTTTTTTAATATGGGATTGACCTTTTTAAGTAAAGACTTAGATTCCCAGAAATATGATTTTATGAGCAGGCTTGCAGGTAAAATCGCCATGGACGCTACACAACTCAATTATGACGAGCTTATTAAAGAGCAAGAAAAAGTGCTTGAGGATTTTATGGACGATAATAAAGATGCATCAAACAATATTTCAAAAGCTCAAAACGATATAGAAAAGGCAA
>JANQTO010000259.1:14011-16154 GCA_030731685.1 Nonlabens sp. | reverse complement strand
GCGTATGTTGTGCACGCTATATTCTCGCGATATTCCTATTACCCGTTGAAATGAAAATTCGAGAGCAATCAGCAATAAATAATCGCATTTTTACGAAGTAAAAACAAAATTGGGAATTTGTGATTTGTGATTTTAAAACCTATCTTTTTTTACTAAGCGCAATCACCTTTTGAACATCTGTATCGCGCTCGTTGAGCAGTTTGATGCTTTGCTCTTTACCGTAGAGTTGAGATGCCAGTGAAGCTTTCAAAATACGTTCTATATCTTGCTGATAACCTGGTAATTTGACACTTGTATTATATAGTTGAGCGTAACCTATAAATCCCTGAACTAACGACAATGGCGGATTGTAAGTAGCCATAAAGTCTTTGAGTGACATATTTCTTAAATAAGCGCCATCCTTTTGTAAGTATCTATTGATGTACTGGTCTGCAAAACCGGTCTTGCCATAATAATCAATGGTCTGGGATACGTAGTCGCTGGGACTCGCTACAAAAACATCAGGAATAATACCGCCACCTCCATAAACTACCTTGCCGCCGGGCGTTACCTTTTTAAGTGAATCGTTTACGGCAATATTATCTGCATCTAAAAGCTCTCCATTTTCATAGCGCTCTATGTATTCATTAAAGTAATTATCGCTTCCTTTATCATACGGTCGTTGTATGCTGCGACCTGTAGGCGTGTAATAACGAGCCACGGTAAGGCGTACCGCGCTGCCGTCACCTAGTTTTATCTCTTGCTGCACGAGACCTTTGCCAAAACTGCGCCTGCCCACGATGGTGCCTTTATCGTTATCCTGCAACGCACCAGCGACTACCTCGCTAGCGCTAGCACTATTCTCATTAATAAGAATGTATACTTTTTTGTTCTCAAAACTGCCAGCGCTCGTCGCGTAGGAGTCTGAACGCTTGTTGTTGCGGTCTTTTTGGAAAACAATTAACTGTCCTTTTTTCAAGAACTCGTCTGCAATAGAGATTGCTGCGTCCAGAACGCCTCCTGGATTATCTCTTAAGTCTAGCACCATTTCCTGCGCACCTTTACGCACAATCTCGTCGATAGCCTTGTCAAATTCGGCAGCTGTGGTTTCTGAAAAACGGTTTACTTTAATGTATCCTAAATTTTCTGTTAACATGTAAGCGGCATCTACGCTAGGCAGCGGCATTCTATCTCGTGTTACTGTAATATTAGTGATTTTACTCGCTCCTGGTTTTAAAATTCCCAGCACGACTTTACTACCCTTTTTACCTTTAAGAATATCTGTATTCCCAGACGCCTTGCCAAACAGCGGTTTGGAGTCTGCATAAAGAATACGGTCTGCTGCTTTAATACCTGCACGTTTGCTGGGACCATGGGCGATAGCGTTCAGCACTGCGATGGTATCATTGCGCACATAGAATTGTACGCCTATACCCACAAAATCACCGCGCATGCTGTTGTTGACAGCCTCAGAATCGTCCACCGGTATGTAGACGCTATGCGGGTCCAGCGTTTGCATAATCTCATTTACCGTAACGTCCACGATACTGTCTGTATCTATTTTCTCTACGTAACGTTCATCTATAATGTCGATGAGGTTGTTGAGCTTGCGTTTTTTGAGACTCGTTGAAGCAACAAACTGGTCGTTAGGTTGCAACACGTTTCCCAGCCATAAACCTGCGGTAAATATGGCGGCAATTACAATAGGTATATAGACTGTTTTTATTTTCATGAATCGAATACTGCGATTTGGTCCACAGCCACACCTGCTTTTTCAAGAAACTGCACGCCGCTATTGTCCTTATAGGCTTCTATGAAAACTACACGTTTTATGCCACTTTGGTGTATGAGTTTACTACAATCCTTACACGGCGACATGGTAATATATAGTGTGGCACCTTTACACGTCTGGGTTGAAGAGGCTACTTTGAGTATCGCATTTGCCTCTGCATGAAGCACGTACCACTTTGTGTAACCTTCATCGTCCTCACAAAAATTTTCAAAACCGCTGGGCGTTCCGTTATAACCATCGCTTATAATCATGCGGTCACGCACGATTAATGAACCTACCTGACGGCGATTGCAGTGTGATAATTTTGCCCACTCGCGCGCCATCCGTAAATAGGCCACGTCATATTTGAGCTGTTTTTCTTTATTCAAGATT